>DASSFG010000786.1:0-2466 GCA_035694685.1 Pirellulales bacterium | reverse complement strand
TAGCCATGGTCGCCCGTCAGCACCACCAGCGTGTCACGATCGTGGCCGCTGGTCCGCAACGCGTCGAGCACCAGGCCCACGTTCTTATCAACGAATTCTACCGACGTGTAGTAAGCCGCCGTAATGCCTTGCTTCTCGGGCGCCGTCAGGTCACGGAAGATGGCGGGCACCTGCCAATCGTCCTGCGGCTGGAGCGGCGGCGCGGTAAACAGCTTGGGATCGCGCCGCCCTCGATACTCCACAGGGAACAAAAAGGGAGAGTGCGGCTCGTAAAAGCTGACCATCAAAAAGAACGGCGCTTCGTCGGCCGAGCGCAGATTGTCCGCCGCTTGCTGGGCGAACCAGGTTCCCGACATGTCGTCGTCAGTCAGTCCCACCGGCAAGCAGGCGCTGTTCAGCCAGACGCTGGCCGGATCTTTGAACGGCCGCCAGGGCGGCTGCACGGCAAGTCCTTGAGGAAGGGTTTCCCGCCCACGGGCCTTGAGGGCTTGCTGGTACTCGGGCATGTCGAGCCGCAGCTCAAAGCCGTGCTTGAGCGGGCTATTGAAGTGCATCTTGCCAATGGCTGCCGTGCGGTAGCCGGCCGCGGCGAGCATTTCGGCCAACGTGGTCTCGCTGTCCGGGAGCGCCGTTTTGAGCTGCGTCACGCCGACGCTGCGCGGATAGCGTCCGGTCAAAAAAGACTGCCGCGAGGCGGTACAGACCGGCGAATTACAATACGCCCGGTCGAAGCGAAGGCCCTCGGCCGCCAGGCGGTCGATGTTGGGCGTGTGGGCCAACGGATCACCATAGGCGCCGAGCGTGTACGCCGCCAAATCGTCGGCGCAAATCCAGAGCACGTTTGGCCGCGGCGTGTTAGCCGCGCACACGGAAGCGGCAAGAGTCCATAATATGGTACATCCAACGAGCTTGAGCAGCATGCGGATAGTTCTAGCCGATACACGATTGCAACTCCATACACCGGCACTGAAGGAGTCGCAACCCTTTGGAGTGCGGCGATTAATCGCCGCTTTCACTTGCGGCGGAGCCGCTTTCTTTTACTGCGTCGGCCGGCGACCTGATGGTTTACCCACTCTTACAACTACGGGTCGGGGACTCTCTCATGCTCTGTAGGGAACGCCCTCCGTGGCGTTCCATGGACAAATAGGCGACGTCAACTCGCAGTCCACGGAACGCCACGGAGGGCGTTCCCTACAGATGCCAACGCCGATTTTTAGTCTGGACGAAGCACAAGAACCGGCACGACGAAAGAAAGGTCGCTCCGCGACCGACAAAAGCGGCGATGAATCGCCGCACTCCAAAGGCTCGTGCCGGTGGTCGTGCGAGGTGGAGCGAAGCCCGATCTTGGCCTTCGCGCCGAACGAGCATTTTGCTATCAGCAGCGCCCCAGATTGTCCAGATCTCCGGCGTATTGTCATTTATCCAGGGAGTGGCCATTGTCATCGCGCCTTTTCGATGCGTCGCTGAAAGCGGTCGAACGCAGGCTGTGGGGCGACCACTCACACGACCCGACGATTTCATACGCGCAAAACGGCGAAGACATCCTGCTCGCCCGGGCCTTGAAAGGAAAAACGACTGGATTTTACATTGACGTCGGGGCAAACGACCCGGTCGTCGGCTCGGTGACCAAGCTCTTTTACGACCGCGGTTTCAGCGGCATCAACATCGAGCCGGGCCAGTCGTTCGGCAGGCTGTCACGGGCGCGTCCGCGCGACACGAACTTGCAGATCGCTCTTTCCGACCGTGCCGGCGAGACGACCTTTTACGAGTTCCCGGGGTCCGACGGCCTATCCACTTTGTCGACGGAACTGCGTCGCAGCTATAGCGAGGCTTGCATCGAGCGGACCGTGGTCGTCTCCACATTGGCCGACGTTTGCCGGCAATTTGTCACAGGCACGATCGACTTTCTGAAGGTCGATGTCGAAGGACATGAACGAGAAGTGCTTTCGGGCGGCGACTGGCACCGCTGGCGTCCGCGGCTGGTGCTCGTCGAATCGCCAACCACCGCCAATGGCGATGGCCCTCACCTTGATTGGGAACCGCGCTTACTGGAGGCCGATTACCTGTTCGCCGCCTTCGATGGCATCAATCGCTATTACGTGCGGCGCGAAGACGAACCGCTGCTAGGCTGCTTTCGCCAGCCGCTCAACGTGTTTGACAACTACGTCGCCTATCGGCACGTTCAGCGCTACGACGGATTGGGGCCGTTGGCCCTGGCCACGGCTCAGGGTCTCCAACGGTTGATCGACGCGGCGGGCCACTGGTATCCTCGACGGCTGCACCACCCAAGCCGCTAACAGTCGTGTTCTGTCACGGCTTTGGAGTGCGGCGATTTATCGCCGCTTTGGCTTGCGAGGGTGCCGCTTTCTTTTGATACGTCGGCCGGCGACCTCAAGTGGACACGCGGAAGAATCTAAGCTGGGGAAAAAAGGCGGTGGCTGGGGCAGAGACGCGGCTGCTCGGCAG
>DASSFG010000785.1:0-5066 GCA_035694685.1 Pirellulales bacterium | reverse complement strand
CACTTTGCGGCCAGGCTCTGCCCCGGAAGCGGCCCACCGGGGCATCGCCTGGCCGCCCGGCCAACTCGTACTGCTACATCAATCTTGGCCAGGCTCTGCCCCAGCCACCGACCGCCGGGTTGCGGTGTTGAGGAAGACAAGGAGACACGGAGACATAGAGACCAGGGGAGGTTAATGCATCGACGTTTCTCCTTGTCCCCTTGTCTCCTTGTCCCCTTGTCTCCTTGTCCCCTTGTCTGCGCGCTTCGGTACCGACGCTGTTCTACGAACGAGCGTTATTTCGCCCGTTCCGCCTCCTGCGGGTCGATCAACGTGTCGGCGTCGCGGTCGAGGCGGTGAAAGACTTCGCGCGGGCCCAGAAACTCGTTCCAGGTCAGGTCACCGTCATTGTTACGGTCCATTCGCTGGAACCAGATTGGGCCGATCGGCCGTCGCTGCTGAAAGGCCGGAGTCTGCGATGTCAATTGCTCGCTGGGCCCGAAAAGCTGATAGCTGCCGCGCACAAACTCAATGTGAAAATGCCGCACGGGCTCTTTTTCGCCGATGCCCGGCCGCCGGTCGCGGTCGAGTTGGGCCAGGGCCATCGGCGCGTGCCGCAGTTCACGCACCGAAATACGGCCGTCGGCGTTGGCGTCGAGTGCCATAAAAAAGCCGTAGCCTGTGTCGTAGATGTTTACGCGGCAAGTGGTGGCCGCCGGCTCGGCACGTGCGCGTACGTATTGTTTCATCTCGTCGCCAAAGACTTTATCGTCTCCGTCGGCGTCCATAAGCTCGAACAGGCCGCGTTCGAAGCGGATTCGCTCGGCCGTCTCGTCCCGGTCAAGGTAGCCATTGGCATCGACGTCGAGCTGGTTGAACTGCCGCATGGCGTTTTCAACCGCCGAGCCAATCGGATCGAGGTTGCGGTGCGAAAACGTGACTACCGTGGCCGAAAAAGCCACCTTGGCATAGTCGGTCCTCTCGGCCGCATCAAGCCGCTTGCCGCTAGTGGCCCCCACGCCGAGCGCGCCAGAGCCGGCTTCACTCGTTTGTAAATCGGCCGAAAGCTCGATGTCGGGTACGGCCTGGCCGATGGCCGCCAACTCTTGAGCGTTCAGTTTCTCGTTCTTGTCGCCGTCCAATGCCCGAATTCTTTCCGGCGGCCAGTTCAGCTCGGCGGCGGTCAACTGTAAATCGCGATTGCGGTCGTACTTGGCCAGCAGCCGCCGTGCCAGCAGCGGCTCATGGGCGTCGCGCACGATGTCGGCTACGGTGGCTACCGGTGCGGTGGGGCGTTGAGCTACCCCGACGACCGCGAGCCGCGGATCGGGCATGGGAGGCGGCGGAAAAAACTCCTCAAAGCTCACGCACTCGTCGCCGTCGTCGTCTTTCGACAACACGAGATCGGATGATGCGTCGAGCTCCTTCTGGTCAAGCAGACCGTTCTTATCGGTGTCGAGCAATTTGAATACTTCCAGATCGTTCTGCGACGAGCTGAAATCCTGCCGATATGCGACGGCCTCGCCGCCCAGCCGTTCGACGGTACGATCGACGTCGCGCCGCGAGAGCGCCGAGGGGCCTCCCAGGCTGTTGAGAAACTTCGCCGCTCCCGGGCGTTCTTTGACGCGCAACAGTGGCGACTTCGCGGCTTCTTCACGCGAAAGCTTGCCGTCGTGGTCGACGTCGAGGGCATCGATCAGATGGCTGACGTAGCGGCGGCGGGCCTCGGCCAGTGAAGTTCCTTCCAGCGATAGGTGCAATCGAAGGTGCAGCGGTCCTCCGTCGAGCAATAGCAGCACGTCGCGGCGGTCTGCCGGATCTGCCGCCTCATCGAAGGCCGCGGTCTTAGCGCGCGCACCAGCGATCGACGCTTCGGCAACCACTCGCGGTGGGCCATCGGCCGCCAGCACGCTCAGCATGAGTAGCAGCGAGGAAATCATCAACGTGCGTGATTTTGGATTTTGGATTTTCGATTTTGGATTGGATGGGTTATCCAACAAGCTCCTTAATCGGTGTTCCGCCTCGGTCGACCAACGGAATGGGCCGGCCTTCGGGCGAAATGTTTTCCTTGCGGTAATCGACCCCCAGCGCCGAGCAAATCGTGGCGTATAGATCGGCGACGGCCACGGGACGATCGGCCACTTCCGTGGCGTCGGCGCTCGTCTTGCCGATGACTTGTCCGCCACGAATGCCCGCCCCGCCAACCACCACGCTCCAGGCCACCGGAAAATGGTCCCGCCCGCCGTTGGGATTAATTTTTGGCGTGCGGCCGAATTCACCCATCCAAACCACGAGCGTCGAATCGAGCAAGCCGCGGTCGCGCAGGTCTTTCATCAACGTCGACCAGGCCGGATCGAGCACCTGCGACAGTGCCTTCACCTGATTGAAGTTGTCGGCGTGCGTATCCCAACCCGCGACGTTGCCGGATGCACCCGACAAGGTCACCTCGACGAACGCCACGCCGCGTTCCACCAGCCGACGAGCCAGCAGACAGCCCTGGCCGAAACGATTGCGGCCGTAGGCGTCGCGCAATTCGGCCGGCTCCTGGTCGAGTTGAAACGCCTTGCGGCCCTGCGACTCGACCATGCGCATCGCCTTCGCATAGCTGGCGCGGTGGGTTTTGACCGCCTCGGCTTTGTCGCCCTTGTCGAACTCGCGCTCCATGAACCTTAGAATATCGAACTGGCTTTTCATGGCCCGTTCATCGCGGTCGCGCGGCGGAGCGAGATCCTCCAGCGCCAGGTTGGCCCGCGTGTTCGGATCGTTGCTCGCTCCGGAGACGGTGAGCGGAGCGTAGTTCGGCCCCAGGAAACCGGCATCGACCATGCGGAACGGCGAGAGGCTGATGAAGTTCGGCAAATCGCTCTCGTCGCTCCCGAGTTCCTTGGCCATCAACGATCCGAGCGACGGATAGCGCACGCCCGCTTGCCGTGCCGGATAGCCCGTCATCATGAGTTGCGTCGCCAGGCCGTGTTCGCCTTCCTTGGTCGACAGGCTGCGGATGATGGCCAGATCTTTCATCTGTGCCGCCACGCCGGGCAGATGTTCGCTGATCTTTACACCGGACACCGCAGTGGCAATCTCTTTGAACGGCCCGCCGTTGGCATGTCCAGGCTTCAAATCGAAAGTGTCGGTCTGGCTTGGGCCGCCGCTCATCCACAGCAGGATACACGACTTGCCCTGCTTTTTGGCCGCCTCGCCGGCCGCGGCGGCCAGTCTTGGCAGCCAACCGCTGAACGAAACGCCCAACGCCCCGGCCAGTCCCCAACCGAGCATCTCGCGGCGCGAGAACGGGGCCGACCAGGGGTGGGCGTGCAACGCTGGATCGCGGTGTGGAAGGTAGATACGAGGTGCCTTAGTCATGGCTTTCTCCTAGTAGACGGTAGACGGTAGACGGTAGACAGGGGAAGGAGACAAGGAGAGCGCTGACGCGGCGGTCCAGGCCCGGTTGCGCCATTTTGCGTTTTGCATTCCATTTCGAATTTTCCTTTCCCCGTCTACCGTCTACTGTCTACCGTCTACCTGCTTCTACCTGCTTCTACCTGCTTAACACAAACTCCGGACTATTAATCAAACCCCACATAATCTCCGCATAGGCTTGTTTCCGCTCTTGCTGGCCGGGTTGCTGGCGCACAAGATCGAGCAAAAATGCAATTTCTTCGTCGCTCGGCCGGCGCGTTAGCGCGGCCATGTATAGCGTCTCAAGCTTGTCTTCTTCGCTTAAGAAGGGCGCGTCGACGACGGCCCGCAACGTGCGGCTCGAATCCAGGTTCGTCGCCTCGGCAGTCAGCTTGCCGTTCATCAGCATCAGGGCCTGCGGAATGCCGCCCTTGTAGTCGATCGGCGTTTCGGGGGCCGATTCGTTCATGCGGGCCACGAACTGTGCCCGTTCGCCGTTATAGCGCGGGCCGTTGTCGGCTTTGGCCACCGGCAATCCCAGCGCCTGCTCCAACGAATCAAACACTTGCTCCGGCAACAGCGACTTCAAGGGCCGATGCGTGAACGTCTCGTCGTCGCCGGTATCAGGGTGAGATAATTGCTGATAGGTGCGGCTCTGGCAGATGCCCATCACCAACCAGCGAAGGTCATAGCCCGATGCTACGAAGAGCCTCGCCAGCTCATCGAGCACCTGGCGCTCGCCCGCCGGTACACGGTCGAGATCGTCGACCGAACCGGCCAGCCCCCGACCACATAGATATTGCCAGGTGCGATTGACCGCCGTGGCGGCGAAATTCGGGTTCTCGGGCGAAGTCATCCAATCGGCCAGCAGCTCGCGCGACGATTTGTCGCCGGGAATTTCTTTAAGCGGCTCGTCCGACCAAAGCAACTTGGCGGTGTAACTCAGCCCCTGCGTGCTATCGGCCACGATGGTCGGCGCCGGCCGCGCGTCGGCCGCTTTGCTATTATCGCCTGTGAACAACGCCGCCACTCCCCAAAAATCGCCGCGCTTCCAATCCGTAAACGGATGATCGTGACACTGGGCGCAATTCAGCCGCACACCGAGAAACACTCGCACGTAAGCGCTCGCCAGGTTTTCAGGCATCGGGCCAACGGCCTGTTGGAAGACAGCGGCCAACGCATCCGGATCGCTCGGTTCTGCCGGCTGCTGGACGACGCCAGGCATCGGTCCCTGGAAGGAAACTAACAGCAACTTGCGGGCAAACTGATCGTAAGGCGTGTTGTCGACGAATTGCTTGGCGAGCCAAGGCTCCATTTGCACGGCCATCGCGGCGCCCGGCGCGCTGGCCGGCACCATCATCCGCCGCCAGACGCGCGAAAGGTTGTTTGCCGTGCGTTCGGCGAAGCGATCGGGCCGCTCGGTGGCGTTGACCAGCCGTTCGACATAGTTCTGCCGCTTGAGCGTGCCTTGATCGGCCATGAAGTCGCGCACCTGCGCGACCGTCGGAATTCGTCCCTGCAAATCAAGGTACAGCCGGCGAAGGAACGTCGCGTCGTCGACCAGCGCCGCCGGCTCGTCGCCCGCCTGCTCGTACTGCTCCGCGAAGCGGGCATCGATCCACGCGGCCAGCTCCTGCGCGGTCAGCTTCTGAGATTTTGGATTTTGGATTTTGGATTTTGGATTGCCG
>DASSFG010000784.1:0-9019 GCA_035694685.1 Pirellulales bacterium | reverse complement strand
TGCGAAAACCGCGCTGATGGCTAGTGGCGGCTCTGCCTCAGCCACCAGCGTCCGCATCCCCCAATGCAAAACTGACAAAGCACTCGATTCCGCCTGCACCTCAGGCAACGGCAAGCTCGTGGGCCAGATCGCAACGGATGGCTTCGACGAGCTGCTCTGGGTCAACCGGTTTGCGGAACCAGCGGTCGACCCCTCGAGAACCAATTTCGACGTCGGTCTCCGCCCGCTCGGTGCCGGTCACTGCGAAGATTCTCAGCGACTTGTATTCCGGGTTCTGACGAATCGCCGAGATCGTCTTTGGTCCGTCGAACCGTGGCATCTTCATATCGAGCAGCACGACGTCGGGCCGATCGTGCTTCGAGAGGTGTACCATCGCTTGCAAGCCATCCAGGGCGGTGGTCACCTCAAAGCCGGATAAGCGCAGATAACTGGCCAGCAATTCGCTCTCATCGGCATCGTCCTCGACCACCAGCGCGCGTCTGGCGGATGCCGTTTCGCACGAAGTGGGCGGGTTGGCTCCCGGCGGCGAGAGCTCCTGTTCGAGCGACTTCAATTCGTTGAAAATGCGGAAGATCGTCGGCTCGGTATCGGCGGCCTGGCCCGTTTCGAGCATGCGCTGCAAGAGCCGCAAGCCGAGCGTCGCCTTTTGCAGGCGATTGCGCATCTGGTGGCTCAGCCGCTCGCTGAAGGCCGACGTTTGCGATACGATGCGGCGGCCCGGCTCTTCGGCCAGGATTTCCTCTCGGACTACCGGCACATCCTTGGGCGCGTCGATGCCGAGACGGACCTTGTTGCTGCCGACGAAGCGCAGAATTTCAACCGTGATGCCGAGAGTGGGAAAGACGACTTTGTCGTTACATCCGCGAGAAAGAACAAGCATGGCAGGGCCTCCGTGCGCGCCGAGCGTCGCGGCCACTCCCAGGCCGTTTACGTTCCGACGAGCTGATTGCAGTAAGTCGACGATGCGCACGCCGAGCGCACGGACTGTTCAACCGCACCCCACGAGGCAACGCTGAACAGCCGTTGCGACCGGCGACTCAACTTCCATGTCGAGAACCGCGTGGAGATCCCTTCCACGTTGACCTGTTAGGTCGAGCAATGTTCTAGCGGCTCGCTGGCAAAATCGTCAAGACGAGTTTCTGAGAGGCCTTAACCGATTGCAGGCCGCCGCTTGGCGAGTAATGATGGCAGGCTAACAGCCTGCACCCCACCAACGTTGCTCCGCGGAGATAGCCATGATTCGTCAGCGAACCTGCCTAGGTTGGATCGCCTTCTCGCTCGCCTGCCTCGTGATTCACCCCGCTTACCCCGAGGAACCGGCAGGCGGTAAGCGAGATCTCACCAAGGCCGATATCGACGCGATGATGAAGTCGCTATCGAACTGGGGACGGTGGGGCAAAGACGACCAGCGCGGCACGCTGAACCTCATTACGCCTGCCAAACAGAAGGCGGCCGTGGCCTCGGTGAGCGACGGCGTCACCGTCTCGCTGGCCCGAGCGGCGATTAAACAGGAGTCGGACGGTTCCTCGGCGTTCGAGCATCAGATCGTCGTCTTGCCGAAGCCGGGCGACGAGATCGCTTACGCCGGCGACGAGTTCGCGGTGCGGTACCACGGCTTTTCGCAAACGCACCTCGACGGTCTCTGCCACCTGGTCTACAAGGGGCGGATGTACAACGGCTTCTCCCAGGAGACGCTCAGCGCGAAGGGCGCCGCCAAGCTGGGTGTCGAGAATTTTAAAAATGGCATCGTCACGCGTGCGGTGTTGATGGACATGCCCCGCCATTTCGGCGTCCGTTACCTCGACGGCCAACGGGCGATCTATCCCGAAGATCTGGAAGCCTGGGAGAAAACGTCGGGCGTCGAAGTGCAGAGCGGCGACGCCGTGCTGATCCATACCGGCCGCTGGGCGCGGCGCGAGGCGGCGGGCGCCTGGGACGTGATGCAAGATTCGGCCGGCTTGCACGCTTCGTGCTTGCCCTGGCTGAAGCGGCGCGACGTGGCGGTGATCGGCAGCGACCTCGCGCTCGACGTGCTGCCCTCGCGCGTGGCCGGATTTCCGCAGCCGGTTCACTGGGTGTGCATCGTGGCGATGGGGATGCCGATCTTGGACAACTGCGACTTTGAAAAAGTGAGCGAGGAGGCAGCCTCACGCAAGCGTTGGTCGTTTTTATTAACGGTCGCTCCGCTCGACGTGGAAGGCGCCACCGGTTCGCCCGTCAATCCGCTGGCGACTTTTTAAAACCTGATCCAATTTCGTAAGGGGCATCGCCATCAGTCGCTGTCCGACGTCGGCGAGGGATTACTACGCGACTGAGCAAGGGAATGCGGGCAACGCGATCGCGCCTGAATACCTCCGCCTTCCAGATCGGACACCGCGTCAAGTACCTTGAGGTGATTTTACTTTCGCTCGTTTGGCTTTGCCGCGTTCCGATCTTGCTTGCTCCGCTTCGCCGGTTTCCAAAGCGCGATGCACTTTGTCATAGGTGCTCGTGCTGGGCGAACGCTGCGCCTGTTCAATGAGATTGAGTGTTTCCGCGCGGATGCCGGCGCGGCGGGCGAGCTCGGCTCGAGACCAGCCCAGCGCGCGGCGAGAACGAATGATGTCACGCGCCATAATGGCCCGTGTCCGTTCATGCGCTGGATAGTTGCCGCGATCGTTGGCTGGGGGCAAATGCGGCTCGGGCAGCTCACCCGTAAGCCGCACAAATTCGGCCTCAGGCAATATGACAAACCGCTCGCCGGCTAAAGTCAAAGTTTGCACGTTCGTCAGGTCAATCATCGCCATCATAAAACCCATCGCGGTGTCCGATCTTTTCCACTGTCACCAGCCAACCGCCGTCCGCCGCATCATCCCGCTCAGGGTAAAACTGAACGCGATAGTCGCCAGTTCGCATGCGCCAGCGGCCGGCTGGCTTGCCCGACAGCGGTTTGGCTCCGCTCACTTTGGGCCACTGCTCCAAACGGTCAAGCAATCGCGCCACGCGGGGACGAATGCCGCGGGGCAGGGCTTGGAATTGCGCGTCCGCCTCGGGCGTCAATTCGACAGTGGCCATGTCCTAGTATCGTCGGCCGCTCACGCCACAGTCAAGATCGTGACGCGCGCCCGGTCGTCGCCGAATCTTCGGTGCGGGCCTCTCGTCCACCCCAATATCACTGCGCGAACTGGTCAACTATGTGACCGTCACCGCTTAACCCTACGATGAGGTGACGGAAAGCCGAAAGTCGGCGCCTTCCCATTTGGAGGCAACAGGCCAATAGAAGGTGAAGACCACGCTCGCTCCGGCCGGCAGGGCGCTGGTCGGCAAGTCGGCCACGTGAATGCCGAGTTCGGTGTCGCGCGTGTGCGTGTCGTGGACCGTGTTCCATCCGTCGCAACTCCAGTGAACCACCGCGGGCGCGAGTGTTTCGATCCGCAAGATCTTGCCCGCGGTCATGTCGCGGCATTTGTGGTTGAATCGCCAGGGGGCGTGCGGTGAGACCTTTTTCTCCATGAGATAACGCTCGACCGTTTGCGGCGGCATGTCGAAGACCTTGCCGTCGCGCAGCGATCGCAGCAGCTTGACGTGCTCGGCATGCGCCCAGACCAACGGCATGGCCGAGCCCGCGGGCTCGCCCCGAAACAGCTCGCGCGCCGGCATGTCGTCGCCGTCCCAGACCTGCTCGGGCAACAACCCGCCGGCATTCGAGAATTGCTCCAGCGCCCGCAAAAGCCGCTCAGCCTCGTCGCGCCGCCCAGCAGCCAGCTCATAGTGGGCGCGCTCGCCCGTGAGCAGCGGCCAGGGCCGGCCACTGCCCGTGCCGTCAAAGGGTGAGCCGTCGTCGTGTTCGCCGTAGCCGTCGCGATTGTAGCGATACCAGCAGGGGCCATTGGGCAACTCGGCTTTCAGCACGGCGTCGATGACCTTCACCGTGTTGATGATGCGCGGGTCGTCGGCGGCGCGCAGCCCAAAGCGGACCAGCGCCAGGGCGTCGGGGCTGACCAGGTCGCCCGCCTGCTCGATGGCCGTATCGCTCGAACGGTTTTTGACGATCACATACCCTTTCACGGGCCGCTGCGCGCCATCGGTGTCGGGGGCGATGCGCACGTAATAACCCTCTACGCCCACCCGCCGCGAAAGCTCGGTGTCGGTGGCGTAAATCCAATCGTCGAGGCTGCTGTGCCAGGCGTCGGCCGTTTCGCGTAAATACTGGGCCGCATGAAACTCGCCGTGCTCGTCGGCCATCTCGGCGGCCACCAGCAGGGCCGCAACTTCGGCCGCCAGCGTGAACGGACTGTAACCGGGGTCTTCCTCCCAGCGGTCTTGCTGCGTCACCGGTCCGTTGCGCACCAGGTAACCGGCGGCGTGCCAGACCATGGGCCATAGGCTGCAGCGGCCGTCCTGGTCGAGCATCCGTTCGCGGTAGGCCAGATCGACCAACAGCACGGGCAAGGCGGCTTCGTCCATCTGAACGCCGTCCCAATACGGCGTGCCGTCGAGCCACATGTTCTGACCCCAATGGCCGTCGGCCTCCTGGGTGACTTGCAAGTAGCGCAGCACGCGGCAGCCGATGGCTTTGGCCCCCGCCGCCATCAAACCTCCGGCCGATTCGACCAGATCGCGCGGCCACACGAGGTGATAACCGCCCAAATCGTTGTCGCCTTTGGAGAAGCCCCAGGGAATGGAGAGACTGGCGACCAGTCCGCCGGGAAAGTTCTTCGCCTCGTGCGTGTGAATCATCGCCGTGCTGACGCGGTAGACGTTTTGCTCGACCGGCGGCTCGCCGGCGACCGGGCGTCCATTGCGGATTTGCGTGTTGTCGAGCGGCAGCAAGCCGGCTTGCCAATGTTGCCAATCGCGGAGATACGCTTCCCGCGCCGGTTCAATGCCATCGAGCACGCTCGACACCGCTCGATGTGCGGCCTCGTGAACGTTTTGACCGAAACCGACCGCCAGCACGAAGTCGCCACGGCAAGCGGCCAGGTCAATCTGCCCGGTGAGGGCCACGCTGCCGTGTTCGGCCCGCTGATATCGCCAGGTCAGCCGCTTGTGCTGCCACAGATCTTGCCAACCGTCGCTGAAGCCGACGAAACCGACTGATTGCGCCAGCCAGTGCGCCGAGCAAGCGACCGCCATGCCGATGCCGTTTCGTCCGGAAAAGAACACCGGCACGCCCTTATAATCGCCCACCCAGGCAGTGTTGTCGCTGCCTTGATTGCCCAGGTGCGGCGAGAGCAGAAAGAACAACTGGTAGTCGTCCAACTCGCCCTGTTGCGGCTTGAAATGCACGCGCTGCAACAACACGGGCCGCCGCGGATCGGAAAGAATCTCCTTTTCGATGACGTAGCGGCCCTCGACGCAGACGTTGGTCACGCGATAAGCCGGCACGCCTTCCGACAAGTATTCGACGCGCGATTGCGAATCGCGCTTTTCCTCGGAAAAGAACTCTGAGCCGTCGGTGACGACCAGGCCCATGTCGCGCGTGCAGGCCAGATCGACGCGCGGGTAATAGACCTCGTTGACGATGCCGTGGCTAAGCGTGAACCAGAGCGGGCTGGCGCTGCCCAGCGCGGTGCCGACACCTTGCTTGGCGCTGGAGGTCCATCGCGGCGGCAGGCCCGGATGGCCGGGGGCGTACGGAGTATCGCTCACAGAATCCTCTCATCTCTCGCCTTTCCCACAATCCAGGATTGTGTCACAGACCACTCTACCTTTTAAATTCAGCCGCCGCCGAAGTCAAACTAAATAGCCGTGCCCGATTACTGGACAGTCTCCGCTGGGAGGATGGCCTTCCTAGGCCGTCACCATCGACGGCGACGGACCAAGTCGACATGCGGGGGAATCTAATCTCGGGAAAATAGGCGGTGGCTGGGGCAGAGACGCGGCTGCTCGACAGTTGCGCTCCCTTTGAGCGTTATGCCGCGGCGATGCCCCGGTGAGCCGTGCTCCGGGACATCGCTTGGCCGCAATGCAAATCGGTCATTCAGGATCCAGCATGGCCAAGCTCTGCCGCAGCCACCGCCATCGACGGTGACGGGCTAGGAAGCCATCCTCCTCGGAAACCGGCGCGCGGTAATCGCGCACGGCTATTTAGATTGGCAACACTGCATTTGCTCTGGGGCTTGCCCTCAGCGAAATGAGAATTCACAATGATTTTGCCTGCCGGTGCTCCCCAAAACTCACCCCGCCTTGGACGCCGATGAAACTTGCCTCTGTACTTATCGCCGTTCTGCTTGCCAGCGGCTTTGCCCACGGCGCAGAGACGACCTACGAACAACACGTTCGACCGATTCTGAAGGCGCATTGTTTCCAATGCCACGGCGAAGAAGGACAGCGCAAAGGCGGGCTCGACCTGCGGCTCAAGCGATTCATCGAAAAGGGCGGTGAATCGGGGGCGGCCATCGTGCCGTCGAAGCCCGAGGAGAGCTTGCTCGTCGAAAAGATTCGCTCCGGCGAAATGCCGCCCATCGAGAAAAAACTATCCACGGCCCAGATCGACGTCGTCGCTCGTTGGGTTAGCGAAGGCGCCAAGACGGCGCGGCCGGAACCCGAGCAAGTCGGAGAGGGGCCGCTGTTCACCGACGAGGAACGCAACTATTGGGCGTTTCAACCCATCCGCCGACCGGCCGTGCCGGTGGTCGCCGATGACGGGCAACCATGTAATCCGATCGATGCCTTCTTGCTCGAGCGGCTCAAGCGCGAGGGACTTGCGTTTTCGCCCGCAGCCGATAAGCCGACGCTCATCCGTCGCGCCTATTTCGATCTCAGTGGTCTGCCGCCCACGCCTGATGAAGTCGAGTCGTTTATCGCCGATACGTCGCCTGACGCATGGCAGCGGTCGATCGAGCGGCTGTTGGCTTCGCCGCACTATGGTGAGCGTTGGGGCCGGCATTGGCTCGACGTGGCCGGTTACGCCGACAGCGAAGGCTACACCGACCAGGATACTCCCCGCACGTCGGCCTTCCGCTATCGCGATTATGTCATTCGCTCGTTCAATGCCGACAAGCCGTTCGACCAGTTCATTCAAGAACAACTCGCGGGCGACGAGATGGTATCGCCGCCCTACAAAGATCTTTCGCCCGAGGCGATCGAGAAGCTCACGGCCACCGGCTTTTTGCGGATGTGCCCCGACGGAACAGCTTCGGGCGGCATCGACCAGAACGCAGCCCGCAACCAGGTCATCGCCGATACGTTGCAGGTTGTCGGCACGTCGCTGTTTGGCATGACGCTGCACTGCGCGCAGTGCCACGACCATCGCTATGACCCCATTCCACAGGCCGATTACTATCGGTTGCGGGCCGTGTTCGAGCCGGCGCTCGACTGGAAGAACTGGCGCTCGCCGCCTGCCCGAGAAGTTACGCTGTACACCGACGACGATCGGGCATTGGCCCAAAAGATGCAAGCCGAGGCGGCCGAGGTCGACGCCGAACGCGGTCGTAAGGCCCAGGAGTTTATCGACCGCACACTCGAAGAAGAACTGTTGCTGGTGCCCGAAAACCTGCGCGACACGCTGCGCACTGCGTACAAGACGGCCGAGAAGGACCGCCAGCCGGAACAAACCGCGGTTTTGAAAGAATATCCGAGCGTGGCCAACATCAGCGTCGGTTCGCTTTATTTGTACGATCAGCGGCGAGATGCAAAGGCACGCGAAATCGAAACGAAGCGAAAGCAGAAAGAACAGCAGTTCGTGGCCGAGACAAAGGCCCGCGAGTTGGCCAAGGTGCCGGATGCGGAACGGGCGGCAGTTGAAGCCGCGGCCGCGGCGACCGTCGAGACCCGCACGTCGGAGCAGGCGGCGCTGGTGGCCAAATATCCGGGCGTGCTCGTGACGGCGGCAACGCTGGGACAGTTCAATGCTGAGGCCGCGGCGGAGCTGGCCAAAGATACGGAGATGGCCGCCGAGTTGCGCGCCACTAAAGCGGCCGACAATCTCAAACGTTTCAGCGAAAAGGCCGCCGAGATCCGCGCCAAGATACCCCCCGAGCAATTCATCCGCGCACTAACGGAAATACCCGGCCAGGCGCCGCCCACATTCGTTTTTCATCGCGGCGATATTCAGCAGCCCAAGGGGCAAGTGCCGCCGGGCGATTTGACGATCCTGGCCGCCGCGACTACCACGGACGTTCCGCCAGACGATCCTAGCTTGCCCACCACGGGAAGGCGTTTGGCATTCGCTCGGCACTTGACCGATGGTCGGCACCCGCTGGTCGCGCGTGTGATTGCCAACCGAATATGGTTGCACCATTTCGGCCGAGGGCTGGTCGGTACGCCCGGCGATTTCGGCGTGTTGGGCGAGAAGCCATCGCACCCCGAGTTGCTCGACTGGCTGGCCGCCGAGTTCATGTCGCGCGGCTGGAGCGCGAAGGAGATGCACCGGCTGATGATGACGTCGGCGGCCTATCGACAATGGTCGCGCCGCAACGAGCAAGCCGATCATGTGGACCCGGAGAACCGGCTCTACGCTCGGATGTCAGTTCGCCGGCTGGAATCGGAAGTCGTGCGCGACGCGGTGCTTTCGATCAGCGGCCGGCGGCAAGACAAGATGTTCGGCCCGCCGGTGCCGGTGATGGAAGACGAAGTCGGGCAAATCGTCGTCGGCCGCGAGAACCTGGACGGCGAGCGCAAGCCCACGGGCGCTTCGTCGCTCGGTGGCGAAGAATACCGCCGCAGCATGTATGTTGAAGTGCGCCGCAGCCGTCCGCTGGGCATGCTTGAAACGTTCGACGCGCCGGTGATGTCGCCCAACTGCGACTGTCGCAATTTCTCGACCGTCGCATCCCAGTCGTTGGTGTTCATGAACAGCGCCTTCGTGATCGAATCGGCCGGTGAGTTTGCTGCGCGGCTCGAGCGCGAAACGACCGCCGACCGTCGAGCGCAGCTCGCCCGTGGCTGGCTATTGGCCCTTGGCCGACAAGCGACCAACGAAGAACTCGACGCCGGTGAAGCTTTTGTATGCCACCAGCTTGAGACCCTGAAGGCCCAATCACCGCAAGCGGATGCGGCCCAGCAGAACCATCAAGCTTTGGCAACCTATTGCCAA
>DASSFG010000783.1:0-12542 GCA_035694685.1 Pirellulales bacterium | reverse complement strand
CGGCGCTCGCAAGCTCGCTGGTCCCAACCAATGGACGTAACAGACGACGACCAAGGTACAGAAAAACGTCAACACGGCATCGGGCGTCGCGGCACGAGCGATGACGTCGAATCCGAGGCTCGTGGCCAGCGCCAGCCCCGCCCACAGGCCCGCTCTGGACGAAAACATCTGACGGCCGAGCATCCAGGTCAGCAGCACGCTGCCGACGCTGAACAGCGCCGAACCCGCACGAGCGGCGAATTCGGTCGGTCCGAACAGCCGGTAGCCCGCCATCATCACCCAGTAACTGAGCACGGGTTTGTCGGGCAGCATACGGGCGTTGAAATAAGGCACGACCCAATCATGCCGATCCATCATCTCGCGCGCAGCGCCGGCGAACATGGGCTCGTCTTCATCCCATAGTTCGACACCGCCCAACGAGACGAAAAACAGCAGGCCGCTCAGCGCCGTCAGGCCGAGCACCTGCCGAACAGCACCGCTCATTCAAGACACTCCTAATGCCACTATCACGATTCCCGGGGGCAGAAGTGTAGGGCTGCGCGGCCTAGGCAACAAGGGCAGAATCCTGCGAGGATTTCGCGGGGTGCATGCCTTTTACCTGCGTGCGATCTCTACCTTTACGAGGGCCGAGCGTGTGGAACGGCCGTCGACAGGCAGATGCAAGTCAAAATGCAAAATGCAAAATGCAAAATGGGCTTGATGTGACGACTACCCCCATTTGCAGCACTGATCTATTGCTCAAGTAGGCTGCGCAAAACTTTCATGTCGACGGGCTTGACGAGGTGGTGATCAAATCCAGCGGCAGCCGTGCGCTGACGGTCTTCGGGCTGGCCCCAGCCGGTGAGGGCCACCAGCACGACGTCTTGCAAGCCAGGTCGTGCGCGCATCGCCCGTGCCAACTCACAGCCGTCCATCTTGGGCATGCCCAAGTCAATAAGTGCGATGCTCGGCGGATTGGCCTCGGCATAGGCCAACGCCGCATGGCCGTCGTAAAACGCCTTTGCCTCGTGCCCCTCCAGTCGCAAGAGCATGGCCAGGCTATCGGCCGCATCGACATTGTCATCGACCACCAAGATACGACGCCCTCGCACTTGCGGCCCGACGTGTGGCGGGCCGCAGCGTTGCTGATCGGCCACGGTCGCCTGCCGGGCGAGCAGCGGCAAGCGGACCACGAATTCGCTGCCGGTGCCGTGCCCGGCGCTGTGGGCCTCCACCGTGCCGCCGTGCAACTCCACTAGCCCGCGCACCAGCGACAGGCCAATGCCCAGGCCTCCCTGCGACTGTTTCGTGCGCCGCTCGGCCTGATAAAACATGTCAAACAGTTTGGGTAGCACCGCGGGGTCGATGCCGATGCCCGTGTCGCGCACGCGTATGACCGCTTCAGCCCCCTCCGCTGCTGCCTCGAGCCGGATGTGGCCGTTTCGCTCGGTATACTTGGCGGCGTTGTTCAGCAGGTTCGAGACGACCTGGGCCAGGCGCACGAGGTCGCCATCGACCAGCAGCGGCTCGGGCACGAGCGAAACGGTGAGCCGGTGCCCCTCGGCATCGAGCGCCGGCTGCGAGGTTTCGACGGCCCGTGCCACAGCCGTGGCCAGCTCGATTCGCTCGCGACGCAATTCAACCTTGCCTCGCATGATGCGCGAGACGTCGAGCAGGTCGTCGACGAGCCGCACCATGTGCTCGACTTGCCGCGCCATCATCTCGCGTGCCCGTTCGGTTATGGCCGGGTCAGCGGCCGGCAGCTTCAGTACGTTCAGCGAATTGCTGATCGGCGCCAGCGGATTGCGCAGCTCGTGGCCCAGCAAGGCCAGAAACTCGTCTTTGCGGCGGTCGGCTTCTTTCAATGCCTGGTAGAGCGTGGCGTTTTCGATGGCAATGGCCGCTCGATGCGCCAGGTCTTCCGCCATGGCCAGGTTGCCGGCATCGTAACGGCGGGCCGACTCGGCGGAAATGAACGTGATCACGCCCAGCACGCGTCCGCGCAGGACGAGCGGCACGCCCATGTACGACCGCAGGCCGAGCTCGCGGATGATGCGCAACTGTTCGGCGTCTTGAATGCCCTGGACCAGCAGGTCGTCGGTGATTTCCGGAACCAATTCCGATTGGCCGCTTCGGACGATCCGCCAAATGCCGCGCCCTGACGAAGGATCGGGCGGATAGCGGCGATGCAGCTCGTGGGCCAACTCGACCTTAGCCGGGTCGACATGGGCCACCGCCAGCCGCCGCAACGTGCCGTCGGCGTCGAGCATGTCGACCGCACACCAGTCGGCAAAGCTCGGCACGGCCAGCCGGGCCACGTTTTCCAAAGTACTCTCGTAATCGACCAAGCCGGCCAGGGCCGCGCTGGCGCCTGCCAAAAACCGCGCATCGTCTTCCGAGCGCTTGCGGTCGGTAATGTCGATCGCCATGCCTCCCACGAGGCCCGGCTCGCCATCGTGGTCGGGTATCGGAAACTTACTTACGATTGAATAGTGCGTCGTACCGTCATCGTGCTTCAGGGCTTCAACCACTTGCACACCGGTGGCGCTGGCCATCGCTTGCCGGTCGTTTTCCTTAAAGTTGGCGGCCGTTTCAGGCGTAAAGATCTGCTCGTCGGTGAGGCCATAGAGATCGTCGCGCTCGCGTTGGAACGCCCGCATGGCGGCGTCATTGGCAAAGACATATCGCCCCTCCAAATCTTTGATCCAGGCCAACCCGGGCAAGTGTTGCATGAATCGGGTGAAGCGGTTTTCCAAACGAGCTTGCTCGGCAAACAGGGCCTCGCGCAGGTCTTGTTCACGCTGACGTGTTCGATGAATCTCTTCCGTAAGTTCGTCGATGCGGGCCTTGAGGCGTGCGATTTCATCGCGATCGACCGATGCGGCAATTTCAGCCATGTTTTTCACTCCAGGCCACAGAGCCTCGTGGAAACGAACGACCCCACATGGATCGCCGCCAGTGCAAGACGGAGCCATCCCCGCGGCGCTTGCACTCCAGCAAGAGTAGCGGCAATCCTAGCCGCCGCATCGCCTGCCCCAGGCCCGCGGGGGAATCTCTCAATTGTACACGGGAATCACAGGGGCCGCAGCATCAGTATGTCGAAGTTCGCCCTTACCTCGCTGATCGCGAACGGAATGCGGTTCACTCAAAAATTGGTCGGCTCAACGCAGCGTGTTAGCAATTCTGAAGACCGCTCTTGCCCCGATTAGCAACTGCAGCATAAGCTTTTTCTCTTGTTGATCCCGCAACGAGGCGAGATTCATTGACGAGCCGCTTTACACACGTCACTGGAGGTACGATCGTGCGCCGAAACATTCTTTGGATTGTATTATTGTTGACGATCGCCGTCGCTTCCGATCCCTGGAATCGACTTTTGCGCACGTCGGCCGACGACGGGGCCGCACCACCTGCGGCGCCACCCACTCGGGTTGCGATGCTTGATCTCGCGCGGATATTTAGTAACTACGACAAGTTCAAGCGGCAGAGTGATGAGCTACGCCGTGAGGTGGAACAAGCGGAGCGCCAACTCAAGACACGAAAGGCCGAGTTGCAGGCTGCTGCAGATTCTCTGGGGACCCTTCCTAAAGAGAGCAGCCAAGCCAAGAAGCTGCAAGAGCAAATCGCTCACGACACGGCGGAGATCACCGCACATGTTGCAGAGCAGAAAAGGCACTTCTTCGAGAAGGAAGCGGCGATTTACTACGAGTGCTACCGGGAAGTCATGGCAGAGGTCGAGAGGTACGCCAAGGAGCGCGGCATCAACCTCGTGATGCGCTTCAACGGTGATCCCTTCGATCCTGCGGACCCTCAAGCCATACAAAAGGAGCTCAATAAAGCTGTACTCTATCAGGACGGCATCGACATTACTGATGAGATCCTTCATTCGGTGAACTAGAAGTCGGTGAAAACGATTTCCGCAACGACGAAGAATGATCGCGGTGGGCCGAAGAGAACTGCCCCTCCGTAATCCCCCGTGACCTGAAGATGGTCGGCTGAGGCGGTCTCACGCCAGGATCGCCTCGACCACTGCGCCCGAGACCATCGTCAGCCGCTCTTGCTGGCCGTTGTGAGCAAAGGTGAGCGATTCGTGGTCGAGGCCGAGCAGGTGCAGGATGGTGGCGTGCAGGTCGTGGACGTGGACCTTGTTTTCGACGGCGTACAGGCCGAGCGCATCGGTGGCGCCGTGGGTGATGCCGCCGCGCACCCCGCCGCCGGCGAGCCACATCGTGAATCCATAGGGATTGTGGTCGCGGCCGTTGCCGCTTTCGCTCATCGGCGTGCGGCCAAACTCGCCGCCCCAAATCACCAGCGTACTTTCCAGCAGACCGCGGCGCTTCAGGTCGGCCAACAGGCCGGCGATCGGCCGGTCGCTCTCACGACAATACTTGGCGTGGTTGCCTTCGACGTTGCTGTGAGCGTCCCACTTGCTGCCCGAGCCACTGTAAATCTGCACGAACCGCACGCCGCGTTCCACCAGCCGCCGGGCCAACAGGCAGTTGCGGCCCATCCGCTCGGTCTCTTTCTGCTCGAGGCCATAGAGCCGCCGCGTCTCTTCCGTCTCTTGCCGTAGATCGACGGCTTCGGGCGCCGCGGCCTGCATACGGTAGGCAAGCTCATACGCGGCGATGCGAGCTGCGAGCTGGTCGTCGTCGGGCCGCGGATGCTGGTGGCGGCGGTTAAGCTGCTGAATGAAGTCGAGCTTGGCTCGTTCTGACACTGACAAAGGGGACGGGTCCATTTTGCTCGACGCGTCTTCTCGCGACGCAGCAGGATTACGCAAAAATGGACCCGTCCCCTTTGTCAAGTACTTTGTCAAGTAGAGAATCGGCGAATCGCCTTCGCGGAACTTCGTGCCTTGATAGGTGGCCGGCATGAAGCCGGTGCCCCAGTTGCGGTTGCCGCCGGGCGGTTCTTCCGGATAGTCGGCCAGCACGACGAAGCCCGGCAGATCGGCGTTTTCGCTCCCCAGGCCATAGATGGCCCACGAGCCGAGGCATGGCCGTCCGCCCAGGATGCTGCCGGTATTCATCTGGCAAACGCTGCCGACGTGGTTCAGCCCGTCGGCATAGCAACTGCGGATCACGGCGAGGTCGTCGACGTGCCGGGCAATCTCGGGATACCAATCGCTGACCCACGTGCCCGATTGGCCATGCTGGCGGAAGGCGCGGCGCGATGCCAACAGCGGCGTGTAAGCGGTGCGCCCCATCGCCGTCACGGGGCGGTTGAAACTGTTCGGCAAGGGCTGACCGTCGAGACGGGTCAACTCGGGCTTAGGATCAAACAGGTCGATATGACTTGGACCGCCGTCCAAGAAACACCAGATAACGCTCTTGGCGCGGGCCGCGAAGTGCGGCGGCTGAACCGCTAGCGGATTGCTCGTCGTGGTCGATGCCCGCAATCCATTGGCTAGCAACGAGGTCAACGCGATCGCACCCAGTCCGCCGCCTGCTTCGAGAAGAAACTGGCGCCGAGAGCGAGGGCCGTAGGTCAGGCTTTCCAGCCTGACGGCGGCGCGAGGGGCGGAATTGTCAGGCTGGAAAGCCTGACCTACGTTAGTCGACATAGACGAACTCGTTGGCATTCAGCAGCGCGTGGCAAAAATCGGTAACGGCGGCGGACTTGTCTTCGCTTCCCAAGTCCCGTGCTTGGATGAAGGCCACGGCTGCCGTGATTTCGTCGTCGGCAGCGGGCCGGCCGAATGCCTGCCGATAGGCGGCGGTAACGAGCGCACGGAGGTCGCGGAGATATTGCACTGAAAGCCGCTTGGCCCACGCCCCGGCCTGATCGAGCGCCAGTTCGCCGTTGAGCAACGCAAGCGCTTGCGGCGCGGTTGTCGTTTGCGGCCGACGCGGGCAGCTATGGTGCATGTCGGGTTGATCGAACGCTTCGAATAACGGGTAGTGTAGGTTCCGTTTGGCCAGCACGTAGACCGATCGCCGCTGGCGGTCTGCGGGTTGTTCGTCGGCGGTCCAGGCGTACGACTTACTCAGGCCCTCGGGCAACGCCGGTCGGGCGCTGGGTCCAAACATCTGCGGATACAGCTCGCCGCTCACAGAGAGCAGTGCATCGCGAATGGCTTCTCCTTCCAATCGCCGCCGCCGCGCATGCCACAGCAGCCGGTTCTGCGGATCCCGCTCGGCGTTTGCTTGGGAGTGCGGCGAAGAATCGACCGTGGTTGCCTGCCGATAGGTGGCCGACGTGACCATCAACCGATGTAGGTGCTTTAGGTTCCAGCCGCTTTCGACCAGTTCGATCGCCAGCCAGTCGAGCAATTCGCGGTGCGTGGGCGGCTCGCCTTGGGCGCCAAAATCGTTTGCCGACGGCACGATACCGACGCCAAAATGCTGCTGCCAAAGACGGTTGACCATCACCCGGGAAGTGAGTGGATGATCGGCCCGCGTCAGCCAATGGGCCAGCGCCGAGCGTCGCCCGGTGCTCTCGCTGCCGTTGGGCGGCGACGAAATGTCCGCCGCCGCTTCGCCGAGGAACGTCGGAAAGCCGGGCGTCACCTCATCAGCCGGCTTTTGCCAGGCGCCGCCTTCGAGCAGCCAGGTGACCGGCGCCGTGCGGCCGACGTCGCCGGTGGCCATCAGCGTCGGCAGCGGTGGCGGTCGCAAGGAGTCGAATTCTTTGAGCTTCGCCTGCAACTCCTCGTAGCGTTGCTTGTCTTCAGCCGGCAGCTTGGCCGCGACGTCCTTTTCCTTGGGCTCCGCCTGCTTCAGCGCCATCCGGGCAATCAGCTCTTGATAAGGCGTGCGCTCGGTCGCCGGCAGCGCCGCCGCCTGGCGGATCTCCGCGCGGAATTTGCCCAGGCCGTACTCGCGCAGCTCGTCGCGTTTGGCGGCGAGCAATGCCTCGATCTGGGCACGAAGGTCGGCGGTCGCCGCTTGCCAGGCCGCCAGCCGCTCGTGGTAATTCGCCGACTCCTCAGGCGATGCGTCGGGCACGTCGTCGCGCGGCACGAACGGGGAGAAGAACGATTGCAGGCGGAAATAGTCAGCTTGCGAAATGTCGTCGAACTTGTGGTCGTGGCATTGGGCACAGCCCATCGTCATGCCCATGAGCGCCACGGCGGTGGTGGCGGTCACATCGTCGAGAATCTCTTGCCGCCGCTGCTCGAGGTTAGCGGCGTTGTATTCGTCGGGATAAAGCCGGTTGTAGCCCGTGGCGGCCAGCGCCAGCAGGTTTTGCGGCTCCAACTCGTCGCCGGCCAATTGCCAGGCCAGAAAACGGTCGTAAGGCAGATTGTCGTTAAACGCCCGAATGACAAAGTCGCGATACTTGTAGGCGTTCGGCCGTAGGTCGTCGGCCTTGAAGCCATCGGTTTCCGCATAGCGGACGAGATCGAGCCAGTACAGGGCCGCGCGCTCGCCATAGGCGGGCGAAGCCAGCAAGCGGTCGACCAGCCGCTCGTAGGCATCGGGCAGATCGTCGGCCATGAAAGCCGCCTGTTCTTGCTCGCTGGGCGGCAGGCCGGTCAGATCGAAACTGAGCCGGCGCAAGAGCGTCAGCTTGTCGGCTGCCGGGCTCGGATGCAGTCCAGCCGCTTCTAATTTAGCCAGCACGAACTGGTCGATTGTGTTGATCGCCCAATCGCGGTCGGCCGTGGACGGCAATGTCGGGCGTTCAGGCGGTTGGAACGGCCAATCGCCGTGGCTAAACATGGGCGGCGTTTCTGACTGGGCCTGTAAGCAGACGCAGCCTAGCATCCAGACACTGATTGTCTGCCAGCACAAAAAACGCATGGCGCCAGATCTTCGAGGTAGGGTAGTTTGGCGACGTGCGCCGCCAGCCCCAGTTTAAACATTGTGCGGCGGACAGGCGAGAGTCTACCCCGCAAATTCTCCTGCTGCACCGCGTGCTTACCCGCGAACCACGTAAAGCTGCTGGAGCGTAGCCGCGTCTGGTGGTCCGATCATGACCAGCTTTGCATTCTGCCCTTGCATGCCGACCCCCAAATTCCTATTCTCCCCCGACTATGTGATGCAAGCTGTGCTGGGCGCGGAGTCCGCCGGTTATCTGGCTCGGGGTCTATCATGTACCGACTCATTTCTCGCTTCGCGCTCGCATCGCTGCTTCTTGCCAACACGTCGCTCGCCGCGAAGGATGCCGTTAAGCCGCTGCCAGTCGGCAGCTTGGTCATGGCCAAGCATCCGGGCGTCCACTTCCGCATCAAAAGCCAGAACGTCGAAGCGATGCACTGTGGAGTGATCGAGCGCGTGCAGAAGGTTGAAGGCGAGTGGCTCTGGCTCGGGCGGGGATGGGTTGATCGGCGTCATGTTGTTTCCCTTCACGACGCCGCCAGGTATTTCACCGCCGAAATCAGTCGCAAAGCAACCGCCTTCGCCTTTGTCGCCCGGGCCGCCGCCAACAGCCGCCTAGGCGGCCTCAAATCAGAAACCGACAACGATATCGATCAAGCACTTAAGCTCGATTCGCGTTTTGCCCCGGCCCATTATTTGCGCGGCGTGGCCCTTTCCGCGCATCAACAATACGATTCTGCGATTGATGCCTTCGACGAAGCCATCTGCTTCGATCCAGCTCTGGCGGACGCTTACAACGAGCGTGGGCGCGCCCGCTATGAGAAGGAGGCAACGGAAAAAAGACCTGGCGTCCCCGGGACTGAGCGCAGAGATATGCAGAAATCGCTTTCGGATCTCGGCCGAGCAATCCAACTCTGTCCCAGGCTGGCGAAAGCGTATCGCAACCGTGCTGCAGTCTTTCTCGCAACGTATGAATATGAACGAGCGCTCGCAGACTTGCAGGAGTCGCTAAAACACGATCCGGGCGCTTCCGCGGCGCACCGGCTGATCGGCGAGTACTGGATAGCCAAGGGTGACGATGCGCAGGCGCTGTTGGCCGTTAACGAGGCCGTACATCTCAACCCGCAATGCGGAAAAGCCCGCTTGGTTCGCGGCGAAATCTACGTGCGCCTACGCGACAACGAAAAGGCCCTCGCCGACCTGAACTTGGCCGTTGAGCTGTTGCCGCGAAGCGCCGATGCACGACAAGCCCGTGGCCGCCTCTACTACCGCATGGGCGAGATCGAAAAATCCCAGGCCGATCGAAGTGCCGCGATGCGCCTGGAACGAAAGCCATCGACAACAACGTCCGACACGAAAACCTGCAGCGAAAGCAAGTCGAAAGTGGAGAACAGTGCGATCAAATTATTCAACGAGGTATCAGGCCATACGGGTTCCGCCACGACTAGCAATGCATCCGCCAAACCCACGTCCACACCGGCCGAGACCCCACGAAGCCGTGCCAACACGCTTAACACCTCGGCGCGGCGTTGCGCTACCTCGACCGATGAGCGATATTTGAACGGCGAGCGGGCCGTTGAAGCTGCCACACAGGCTTGCGAGCTGACCGAATGGAAAGTCGCCGATTTCGTCGACACACTGGCCGCTGCGTATGCCGAGAAGGGCGATTTCGATGCGGCGGTCAAGTGGCAAACGAAGGCCATCGAGCTGGGCAATGCCCGACCGACCCTTAAATGCGAAGCCGAGAAACGGCTGGAACTCTACCGCGCTCACAAGCCGTGCCGCGAGGAAACGCCAGGCCGCCTGGCCCG
Organism: Pirellulales bacterium; assembly: GCA_035694685.1. Lineage (GTDB taxonomy): Bacteria > Planctomycetota > Planctomycetia > Pirellulales > JAICIG01 > DASSFG01. The sequence goes on along the minus strand of DASSFG010000783.1, from coordinate 2,989 downwards.
CGAAGCCGATGACGACACACGGCTGCGATAGCGATCGAACGCCACGGCGGCCAGACTTCTCACGAAGTCTGCTACGGCCCGGCAAAGGTCGCTTAGCCGCGACCCACGTAAAGCTGTTGGTGCGGCAAGACGATGGCTTCGAGCATCTCGACGTGCGGAGGCAAGGTGGCCATTAAGACCGCGACTTCAGCGATCTCGTCGGGGGTCATCATCGGTTCGGCGTCTTCGGGCTTTTCCGTGTGGCGGCGCTCCACGTAGATGTTGCCCGGGTGCAGGCAACAGCAGGTGACACCGAACTCGCGCCCTTCGAGTGCGGTGACTTGCGTCAGCCCCCACAGGCCGTGCTTGGAGGCAGAATAGGGCGCCGACTGCGGCCGCACCCGCTGGGCGGAGATCGAGCCGATGTTAATGATGCGGCCCGAACGTTGCCGTTTCATGATCCGCAAGGCCGCCCTCGTGCAGAGAAAAGGTGCGCGCAGGTTGACGGCAATGACCTTGTCCCAGGCCTCGGTCGAAAGCTCGTCGAGCGGGCCGCCGTCGAAAGCGCCGGCGTTGTTCACCAATAGATCGAGCCGCCCAAACTGGCCGAGCGCGTGTTCAAACACCGCGTCGACGTGCCGCTCGTCGGTAATGTCGCCGGCCAACGTCGCCACTTTGACGCCAAGCGCAGACACCTCGTCCGCCGCCTGCGACACCTCGTCTGTGCTCCGGGCCGTGAGCATAAGGCTGGCACCTTCACGCGCCAGTCCCCGCGCAATCGCCCGGCCCAGTCCGCGGCCTGCGCCGGTGATAACTCCGATCCGATCCGCGAGTTTACGCATTTACTCAAGCTCGTCTAACAGCTTCTGTGCTTCTCCGGCGGCCTTCGTGCCGGCAAATCTCTCGACGATCTGCTCGAGCGACTTCTTGGCCGCCTCGCGCTTACCGGCGTCTTTCAGCAACTTAGCGCTCTTCAGCTTGCCGGCTGCTTCTTTCTCGCGCTTGGCGTCGTCGGGATCCGCCGGCTTGTTATCGGCCGCGACGGCGGCGTCCGGAGAGTCGTCGTCGGATTTGGCCGATTTTGACGGCGAGCTCGCGTCGAAAATGCTGGCGAAGGTCTCCCCATAGCGTTTGGTCAAGCGGATGCGCAACACGTCGTACGCCTGCCCGATCTCCAGCTTTTCATATTCGCCGTAGGCCTTCTTGCCGAGTTTTTCGGAGTCGAAGATGATCAGCCTTTCCGCGCGGAGGTTTTTGGCGTCGGCCGACATGTCTTTCACTTCCTGCCCGAGCTTATCAAGCACCAAGGCGTCGACCGTGACCAAGGCCACCAGGTCACCATCGACGTCGTCGATCTTGAGTGCCTTGAGCTTGTCGGCCGTGTCGGGCAGCATGTCGCCCATTTTCTTATAGATGCCGGCCAGCTTCGGGAACAGCGCTCTCAACTGCTGCTCGTTCTTGGGAATCGTCGGCTGGCGGATGCGATTAAGCTGCTTGGCCAGGTTACGGTTGATCTTCGAAACCTCGTTCCAATACTCCAGCGTACGGCGGCCGTTGCCCGCGGCGACTTGCTTTTCTCGTGGCGCGGGCAGCTCGCTGAAAGGGTGTACGCCGCTGTTGGCGGAGGCCAGCAATTGGGTGATGTGACTGGCCGAGATGGCGAAATTCATGTTCTGGCCGATCGTCAGAGCCCAAGTGTTCAGCCCGACGACCTCGCCTTTCAGGTTGACGAGCGGTCCGCCGCTGTTGCCGCCGGAAATGGGGGCGGTGGTTTGCACCCACACGGCGTCGAGGTCGTAGTGCTGCTGCTTGACGTAGATATCGTCGCCGGCCATCCTCTTGAAAATCTCTTGCAGTTCGGTCCCTTTCCGTACCGAGCTGACGATGCCGTTGCTCACGGTGCTGTCGAACCCCAGCGGAGCACCAAAGGTCAACACCGGCTCGCCTTTGGCGGGCGTGCCTGCCGCCAGCTTGAGCGGGGCGACTTGCTCCGGACCCAGTTTGGCCTTCAGAATGGCGATGTCCTTGCCAGGCGAATAGACCAGAAAGCCTTCGATCTCGGCGGTCTTCTGGCCGAACTTGATCGTGGCCGATTTGGCGCCTTCGATCACATGGTAATTGGTGACGATCGTCCCTTTGTCGTCGAGCGGAAAGCCGCTGCCGATGCCCGACGATTTTTCCAGCTTCACTTGCACCACCACGACCGACGGTTCGATGCGCCCGACGAGTGCCGTCGAATCGCCGGGAGCGCCGCCGCTCACTTGTGCGACTTCGGCCGAAACGGGTGCAATCGGGCTCTTCGGCACGAGCGGCTGTGGAGTTAGCGGCTTAACGAAGTCCTGGCGTGGCGGGGTGGGCGTCGAGGCCGCGGGCGGAACGCCTGTTGAAGCGACGACGGGAGCGGGTGAGGCGGTTGAAGGCGATTGGTCGGCGACCGTGTCGGTGGGCCGACCCGGCGGCGGTGTCTGCGCCTCGTTCATCACTACCGCGCCGGTCAGCACCACGCCTTCGTTTTTGGACGAACTGGTCGATGGAGCGACTTTTGCCTGTGCCGGCACAACGGCCGGCCTTGACCCCCGGCCAAAGAGCGCGAAGCCCACGACGGGCACGATCGCCATCGAAAGCATCACGCCCGCGACCGCTGCGTATTTAATGTGCGGTTGATCGAACGGCGACCCACCCTTTTCGGCGGCGATGCGCTCTTTGGTCGCCGCCCCGGAGTAAGTGGGTGTCGGAGCGGCTTCGGCCGATCCGACGAGGAACAATCCTTGGCAATAAGGGCACTGCGCCTCGATCGCCATTGCCGCAGGCGCCACCGCGACCACTTGCTGACAGTGCGGACACGCGAACTGCCGCTCCATGCTGGTACTCCCCTGGCGAATGTTGAACTCGACGGTCGTAGAAAAATAGTGTCCCGGCATCCTACCGGCCGCGTCGACGAAGATCAAGTTTTTCGCTCAGGCGTGTAGTCTCTTAAGAGTGCGTTGCTGACAACATGTAGGGTGGGACG
>DASSFG010000782.1:0-4152 GCA_035694685.1 Pirellulales bacterium | reverse complement strand
CATCACTGGTAGCGGCGTAACGAGCGTCGCATCGTGGTAGCCTTCGATTTCTCCATCATCTTCTGCATTTCTTCCATCATCTTCAGGACCGACTCAAGATGGTCAAGTGTCTCCTGCGCCGCGCTGCGAATATGCCTCCGCGCCGCGGCACGGAGAGACGGCAGACTCTCCAAATAGGCTTCCAGGTCACGCTCAAACTGCCGACGTGCGGCCCTCCCGAGCATGCTCGTTGACCGTGTTCCGAATGCGCGAAGTTCAGAGCGCAGTCGCTCGGGAGCGGAGCGACAGAGATTGCTTTCAACGCCTTCGGTCAACGATTTCATGGTCGCGACCCAGTCATCAACCGTTGAATGAACCTTCCCTTTTTTCTTCCCTGTCACGAACCACCTGAAAACGGCGAGGCATGCTGAATTGTCACAGATCAAGATGTCAAGCCAAGGTCAGTATCCTGCCGACGAGGCGGCGCACGGTTTTTAGACAGCACTATGGGCCGCCGCCCACGGATTCAATAGTCACCGTGTCGTCGTCGCCCAGGTAGGTTAGGTTGGTTGGCTGCCATTCTGGGATCGGCGGATCTCGACGTTCTGGCGGAAGCAACTCTGGATAGTGCCAGCGGCCTTACTCGGTGGGGCAGGATCTCCGTCTCAATCGGCGCATTCAGCGCTGAACCTTTTGCGTTTGGAGAGCCATCATCTTCCTGGTCAGGAGTATTCCACTGCCACCCAGTTCCCGACTCAACCTTCTTCCATTTTAGGTAGATGATCGCATCTTTCGAGGCCGGCGTGGCAATCTCGGCCTTGTACTTTCACCCATCTCTGGTTGCGTTGCCAGGCTGCCAAACGCGCGAAACAAGCGCCGCAAGAGATGGTCAACCGCGGATGGCCGGTCAGCGGCAATGTAGGCGTGGATTTCCCCGAGATCCGCCTCTGCCAATAGTGAAAGAAGATAACGTGTCATCGAGCGCGGTTTGCCGCGAATTCTGCGCTCTTAGCATGTATGTTTGCAAGGAACCGGGGCAAGGAGTCGGGGGTGTACTCGGTGAATTGTCCGGCGCGGATTTGGTCGAAGCCGGCTTTGATCTCTTGAATTAGCTCGCGTTCTTCCAAAAGCGAAAATGCCGCCCGAATTACCTCCCCCTGACTCGAATACACACCGCTGGCGACGCGCTGTTCAACGAAGGGTTCCAGATCCGACGGCAATTCGACACTCATAGCCTTCCGCCACCTTCATTCTATCACGAACGACCTCGGCGACGAAAGCCGCATGGCGATAGCAAGAAAAAGCAAATGCCAGGCCCCTTTCTGCCCTGCCGATTCTGCCGTAAAATCCAGGGTTCCACCCACCGCAAACCGAAACGGACTTCACACTTCCGGCTTCTTGAATGCCCGCTGCCGATATCGTCATCAAAGGCGCCCGCGAACATAACCTGCGCGACGTCAACCTCACCCTGCCCCGCAATCGACTGATCTGCCTCACCGGCGTCAGCGGCTCGGGCAAAAGCTCGCTCGCCTTCGACACTCTATATGCCGAGGGGCAACGCCGTTACGTCGAAAGCCTCTCCAGCTTTGCGCGACAGTTCTTGGGCCAGATGCCCAAGCCCGACGTCGATTTGATCTCGGGCTTGAGCCCCTCGATCTCAATTTCGCAGAAGACGAGCGGCCAGAACCCGCGCTCGACCGTCGGCACGATCACGGAGATCTACGATTATCTGCGCGTGCTCTATGCACGCATCGGCGAAGGCCACTGCCCCAAGTGCGGGCGCGTGATCACCGCTCAAACACGCGATCAAATCATCGACCGTATCGGCACGCTCGCGGCCGGCACCAAGTTTCTCGTGCTGGCCCCCATCATCAAGGCGCAAAAGGGCGAATACCGCGACCTGTTCGTCGATTTGTTGAAGCAAGGATTTGTGCGGGCCCGCGTCGATGGAACGGTCGTTTCGCTCAGCGACGACCTGAAGCTCGATCGACAGATGCGGCACAACATCGAGGTCGTCATCGACCGGCTGATCGCCGGGCCGGGACTGCGGCCTCGCCTGGCCGAGGCCGTCGAACTGGCGTTGAAGATCGGCAAGGGCACGCTCATTGCCGCGGTCGAGAGGGGCGCGGCCTCTGTAGGGAACGCCCTCCGTGGCGTTCCGCAAATGGAGGATGGGCTTCCTAGCCCGTCCCGACTGCATGGTGACGGCCTAGGAAGGCCATCCTCCGGTGACGGTGAAGATGCTGACGAAACGCCTACTGCCGCGAAGCGCCGCCGCGGTCGGTCGGCCGACGATCTGCACTTCTCGGCCGACTACGCCTGTACCGACTGTGGCATCAGCTTTGAGCCGCCCAGTCCGCAGCTCTTCAGCTTCAATAGCCCGCAGGGCATGTGCCTGGCGTGCGACGGTCTCGGTGAAGTCTACAGCTTCGCGGCGGATTTGCTGATTCCCGACGACAACCTGTCGTTCAAGCAAGGGGCGATCGAACTGATTGGACCGTGGAACGATCTCGGCCGTTGGAAGCGGCACCTCTATGACGGCATCGCGGAGACCGTCGAGCGGAATCACGGTCTGGAACCTGGCGTCGTCCTCGATACGCCCTGGAACAAGCTCGATCCCGCCCTCGCGCGATTGTTGCTGTGGGGCACCGGCGATCTGCACATTACTTACACGTGGAAGCACGGCGCCGGTGTCCATAAGTACGGCGGCAAATTCGACGGCATCATCCCCGAATTGGTCTCGCGCTATCGCAACACCAAAAGCGGCATGCAGCGCCGCCAGTTGGAAAAATACATGCGCGTGATCGGCTGCGTCGATTGCGGGGGCGCGCGGCTCAATGAACAGGCCCGGGCGGTTACACTCACCTCCAGACATCCGCGTTTTGCCGGTCAGGCCAGGTCGCTACCGCAGGTCTGTTCGCTGGCCGTCTCCGATGCCGTCGATTTTTTTGGCGAGCTCGATCTCGATCCCACGCGGCAGTTTATCGCCGCCGAGGTGCTCAAGGAAATCCGCGGCCGGCTCGGCTTCTTGACCAACGTCGGCCTCAATTACCTCACGCTCCACCGCACGGCCCCCACTCTCTCGGGCGGCGAGTCGCAACGCATCCGCCTGGCCGGACAGATCGGTTGCGGTCTGGTCGGCGTGCTTTACATTCTCGACGAGCCTTCGATCGGCCTGCACCCGCGCGACAACGACCGCCTGCTCGATACGCTCACGCGGCTGCGCGACCTGGGCAATACCGTGGTCGTCGTCGAGCACGACGAAGACACCATGCGCGCCGCCGACCACATCATCGACTTTGGCCCCGGCCCCGGCGTGCGCGGCGGCGAAGTGGTGGCCGCCGGCTCGGTCGCAAGCATCTGCGTCGAAAAGCGGAGCCTGACAGGGCAGTATCTCGCCGGCGAGCTGTGCATCGACGTGCCCGCCAAACGCCGGCCGACCAATCATAAATGGCTCAAAGTGATTGGCGCGGCCCAGAACAATCTCAAGAAGATCGACGCCGAAATCCCGCTCGGCACCTTCGTATGCGTGACCGGCGTGAGCGGATCGGGCAAAAGCTCGCTGGTGAACGGCATTCTGGTCGAGGCCCTGCACCGCGATTTGAACAAAGGCGACGGCGAGCCGGGCGAACACGAGCGGATCGAGGGCCTCGAACACCTCGACAAACTGATTGCCATCGACCAATCACCCATCGGCCGCACGCCCCGTTCGAACCCTGCCACCTACATCAAGGTGTTCGACGACATCCGCAAGCTCTACGCCCAGCTCACCGAGTCGAAAGCGCGCGGTTATCAGGAAGGTCGCTTCAGCTTTAACGTCGAAGGGGGCCGCTGCGAGGCTTGCGAAGGGAACGGCTCAAACCGGCTGGAGATGGATTTTCTGGCCGACGTGTGGGTCACTTGCCCGGTGTGCGAAGGGCACCGCTTCAACCGCGAGACGCTGCAAGTGCGGTTCAAAGGCAAGTCGATTGCCGACGTGCTGGAAATGGACGTGCAGCAGGCGCTCACCCATTTCGAAAACATTCCCAAGGTGCGGCACAAGCTGCAAACGCTGCACGACGTGGGACTCGATTACCTCAAGCTCGGCCAGCCCTCGCCGACGCTCTCCGGAGGCGAAGCCCAACGCATCAAGCTGGCCCGCGAGTTGGTGAAAAAGAGCACCGGCAAAACACT
>DASSFG010000781.1:0-12960 GCA_035694685.1 Pirellulales bacterium | reverse complement strand
CTGTACAGGGCATCCGTAGCCGCAGCCGGACAGGATGTAGCAGAGGCTGGCATTCGCAAAATACGTGTGTCTGGTGTGCTGTTTGCGGTTCCCCCGAGCGCGACGTTTACCTTCAGGTGGTTCACCGACGTAGTAGAAAGGACTTGCGATGGCCAAAACGACTGCGGATGTCATGATCGAGCGGCTGATGTCGTGGGGAGTCGACACGATTTTCGGCATTCCGGGCGACGGCATCAATGGCATCATGGAGGCCCTGCGCAAAGTTCAAGACAAGTTGCGCTTCGTGCAGGTGCGGCACGAGGAAGCCGCCGCATTCATGGCCTGTGCTTACTCTAAGTTCACCGGACGCCTTGGTGTCTGCCTGGCTACTTCAGGGCCAGGCGCGATTCACCTGCTCAACGGGCTGTACGACGCCAAGCTGGATAGCACTCCGGTGTTGGCCCTGACTGGCCAGACCTATCACGACCTGTTAGGCACTCGCTTTCAGCAGGAGGTCGACTTGCTGCAACTGTTCGCTGGCGTGGCCAGCTTCAACCAGCAGGTGATGGGTCCTGACCACGTTGAGTCGCTTGTCGACGTGGCCTGCCGCAACGCCCTCTCCACTCGCAGCGTCGCGCACATTACCTGCTGCAACGACTACCAGGAGATGCCACTCTCGAAAGGCCATCAGTCGATGATGAACGTCAAGGGGCACACCTCGACGGCCTGGCACCCGCCCATCGCGGTTCCGCAGCACGATTCGATCGCCGCCGCCGCCGAAATCCTCAACAACGGCAAGAAAGTAGTCATCATGGTCGGCCAAGGCGCCTTGGGCGCGGGCGACGAAGTGGAGCAACTGGCCGAAGCTCTCGGGGCGCCGGTCGTCAAGGCCCTGTTGGGCAAGGCGGTTATCCCCGACGATTCACCGTACACGACAGGTTACTTGGGGCTGATTGGCACGGCCCCTTCCGACAAGGCGATGGAGAACTGCGATACGCTGTTTTTGATCGGCACCAGCTTTCCTTACATGAAGTTTTTGCCAAAACCGGGTCAGGCCAAAGCGGTGCAAATCGACCGCGATCCCACCCGCATCGGTTTGCGATACCCCGTCGATATCGGGCTAGCGGGAGATGCCCGGGCCACGTTGCTCGCCCTGATGCCGATGCTCAAGCCCAAGCAGGACCGCTCCTTCCTGGAACAGGCCCAAGCGGGCATGAAAGAGTGGCGCGAGACGATGCTCAATCGCGCCAGCCGAGACGATACGCCGCTCAAGCCGCAGGTCGTCGCTCGCCACGTCAGCGACCTGTTGGCCGACAATGCCATCGTCACTTGCGATTCGGGCACGATTACCACCTGGGCGGCGCGGCACATTCAAATGCGCCGCGGCATGAAGTTCTCCCTGTCAGGAACGCTGGCGACCATGGCCCCCGGCTTACCTTACGCCAATGCCGCCCAGATCGCGTTTCCCGATCGGCAGGTGGTGGCTTTCGTCGGCGACGGCGGCTTCACCATGCTGGGCTGTGAGTTCATTACCGCGGTCAAGCACAAGCTGCCCATTAAGGTGGTGGTCATTAAGAACAACGTGTTGGGGCAAATCAAATGGGAGCAGATGATCTTCCTGGGCAACCCTGAATATGGGGTTGAATTGGAGCCGATCGACTTTGTGAAGTGGGCGGAGGCGTGCGGTGGCGTCGGCTTCCGTTGTGAAAAGCCCGACGAGGTGCGACCGGCGCTGCAGGCAGCGTTCGCTTCCACGAAGCCGGCGCTGGTGGAAGCGACGGTCGATCCGTTTGAGCCACCGATGCCGGCCTCGGCCACGCCCAAGCAAGCGCTGCACCTGGCCGAGTCGCTGATGCGCGGCCAGCCGCACGCCGGCAAAATCGCCACGACGATCTTCCGCGACAAGATAGAAGACCTGACCAAATAGGGTAGCCGGTAGACAGTAGACGGTAGACGGGGGTTTTAACCAAAACTTGTAACCGCTCGCGGGTATCGTTTGCGTGCGACGAGCGGATGTACGCGTCGTTTAACCGCAGGGCCAACGGCCCGCGCTGAAATTGTGGGACTGCAACAGAATGCCCCACGCGAGCCGTTGGCTCAGCGGTTAAACGATGGCTTGGTCAACTGGTAGTGAATTGGAGTGCCAAAATGCCCGAAACGAAACCGGAGCCCGCGCGCGTGCAGGACGTGGTGCTCGACGTCATCGATGGCGTGCGGCTCTATGGGCGCCGCACCGCTCAAAACGGCATCACCCTCAATGCGTCCGATCGCGAAAAGGCGCCTATCGAGCGCATCGCAGGCATGTTGCACCGCAAAGGGTATGCGGTGAAGCGGGCCACCTTCGTGCTCGACGCCAAAACCCATTACGACTTGCAAGCCACTTGGGTCGCCGAGGGCGAGAGTCCCTACCACGTGCCGGATTAAATAGACGGTAGACGGTAGACAGTAGACGGGGACAGTCGCCGCAGGCGACGGGAGGCAGCCGGGAGCGGCTTTCACGCATGCGGAATAAGTAGACCGAAGATAGTTCCCATCCCCGTCTACTGTCTACCGTCTACGATCTACCGATTATTTCCATCCTACTCACGAGGGCCGACATGAGCATTCAGACCGCACCGCACGAAGCACAAGAAAACATTGAACTGCACGACCACGACACGCAAGTCGATGCCAAAGTTTTGGCGGCGCAACTGCGTGCCGCGGTAAGCGGGGAAGTGCGTTTTGACGACGGCTCACGAGCGCTTTATGCCACCGACGGCTCCAATTATCGTCAGGTGCCCATCGGTGTGGTCGTTCCGCGCAGTGCCGCCGACGTGGAGGCGACGGTAGCGCTGTGCCGTGAATTTGGCGCGCCCATTCTCGGCCGCGGCGGCGGCACGAGCCTCACCGGGGGCTGCTGCAACGTGGCCGTCGTCCTCGACTTCTCCAAGTACATGAACCAACTCCTCGAGCTCAATCCAGCAGGCAAGTTCGCGCGCGTGCAACCAGGAATCGTGCTCGACAAGCTGCGGATGGCCGCGGAGGAGCACGAGCTGACCTTCGCGCCCGATCCGTCGACCCACAACCATTGCTGTCTCGGCGGCATGATGGGCAACAACTCCTGCGGCATCCATTCGATCATGGGCGGCCGCACCGTCGACAACATCCAAGAGTTGGAAATCTTGACCTACGATGGCTTGCGGATGCGCGTCGGCGCGACCAGTGACGAGGAGTACGAGCGCATCGTTTCTGCAGGCGGTCGCCGGGCCGACATTTACCGCAGGCTGCGAGACCTACGAGACCGTTATGGCGATCTGATCCGCCAGCGCTATCCGAAAATCCCGCGGCGCGTGTCGGGCTATAGCCTCGACGAACTGCTACCAGAAAACGGTTTCAACGTGGCCCGCTCTCTGATCGGCTCGGAAAGCACCTGCGTGCTGTTTCTGGAAGCCACCTGCCGGCTGATTCACAGTCCGCCCAAGCGCACGCTGGTGGTGATCGGGTTCCCGGACGTGGCGACGGCGGGCGATCATGTGCCCGATGTCTTAACATACGGCCCCGTGGGCCTGGAGGGCCTCGACGACCATCTGATCAACGACATGCGGGCCAAGTCGGCGCACATGGACTTGCTGCCGCTGTTGCCCGAGGGCGACGGCTGGCTTTTGGTCGAATTCGGCGGCGACACGAAAGAGGAGTCCGACGCCAAGGCCGACGCATTGATGCGCCATTTGGCGGGGCGTCCGCATGTGGGGGATTGGAAGATCTATACGGACAAGAAAGAGGAACGGCTGATTTGGGAGATCCGCGAAGCGGGACTGGGCGCGACGGCCCGCATTCCAAATAAGCCCGATAACTGGGAAGGCTGGGAAGACTCCGCCGTGCCGCCTGAAAAGGTCGGCGACTATCTACGCGACCTGCGAAAGCTGCTCGATAAATACGGTTATCAATGCGCGCTGTACGGGCATTTCGGCCAGGGCTGCATCCATACGCGCATCAACTTTCAGTTCAAGACGGTCGAGGGCGTGGCCATCTATCGGCGCTTCATGTACGAGGCGGCCGACCTAGTGTTGAGCTACGGTGGTTCACTTTCGGGCGAGCATGGCGACGGCCAATCGCGGGCCGAATTGCTCCCCAAGATGTATGGCCCCGAATTGATCGAAGCGTTTCGCGAGTTCAAGTCGATCTGGGATCCCGATTGGAAGATGAATCCCGGCAAAAAAGTCGACGCTTACAAGATAAGCGAGAACTTGCGTCTCGGCCCGACCTACCATCCTCTCGAAGTGGAAACGCACTTTAAATTCCCGCACGATCATGGCAGTTTTGCTTATGCCACCGAGCGCTGCGTGAGCGTGGGCACTTGTCGCCGCGAGAAAGGCGGCACGATGTGCCCCAGCTACATGGTGACCAAGGAAGAAAAAGATTCGACCCGCGGCCGCGCGCACCTGTTGTTCGAAATGCTGCAAGGCGACCCGCTCAAGAAGGTCTGGAAGAATGAAGCGGTGCACGACGCGCTCGATCTGTGCCTGGCCTGCAAGGGGTGCAAGGGCGATTGTCCCATGCAGGTCGACATGGCGACCTACAAGGCGGAGTTTTTGTCGCACTATTACGAGGGCCGCTTGCGGCCCAGGCACGCCTACGCTTTCGGTTGGATCTATTGGTGGAGCCGGCTGGCGTCGCTGGCACCGCCGCTGGTGAACTTTTTCAGCCAGACGCCGGGTCTGAGCGCGATTGCGAAATGGCTGGGAGGAGTGTCGCAGCACCGGCAGATGCCGCCTTTCGCCAATCAATCGTTCAAGGAATGGTTTTTCCAGCGAAAGCCCCGCAACGTAGGCGCCGAGCGAGTCATTCTTTGGCCCGATACGTTTAACAATTACCTCCACCCCGAGGTGGCCAAGGCCGCGGTGGAAGTGTTGGAGGAGGTTGGCTGGCAGGTTGTGGTGCCGCGTGCCTCGCTCTGCTGCGGCCGACCGCTCTATGACTACGGCATGCTCGACACCGCCAAACGCATGCTGAAACAGATTCTCACGACCCTGCAGGATGAGATTCAGGCGGGTACGCCCGTTGTCGGCCTGGAGCCGAGTTGCGTAGCGGTCTTTCGCGACGAGCTCTTGGGCCTATATCCGATGGATGAAGACGCCAAGCGATTGAAGCAGCAGACCTTCACCCTCGCTGAATTCATTGAAAAGTACGCGCCGGAGCACCGCTTTCCCTTGTTGCGGCGCAAGGCGATCGTTCACGGGCACTGCCATCACAAGGCCATCATGAAACTGAAAGCCGAGGACCACGTGCTGACTAAGCTGGGCTTGAACTATGAAGTACCCGAAACCGGCTGTTGCGGCATGGCGGGCTCGTTTGGCTTTGAAGAGGCACACTACGACATCTCCATGAAAGTGGGCGAGCACAAGTTGCTGCCGACCGTGATGGAGGCGGAAAAAGACACCTTGATCGTGGCCGATGGTTTCAGTTGCAAGCACCAGATCATGGAAGGCACCGACCGTCGGGCCTTGCACCTGGCGCAGGTCATTCAGATGGCGCTGCACGAAGCGCCCGACGGCCCGTCCGCCGGGTACCCTGAAGTGCATTATCCCGATGTGCGATTGGACGGCCCAGAGAAGCGCGATGCGATCGTCCGCTCGGCGATCGTTGCTGGCGTCGGCATCCTGGCCGCAGCCGGCGCGTTCTACCTGGCCAAGAGAACGATCGATCGACTGAGATAGGGCCAACCGTACCGCCTCATTCATCGCATTGTTCGCGATGCGATGGATTTTTCGGCTGCGGTGCGCAGTATCGCAAGCTGCGCGGCGGGTCAGCAGCGCCCCGTTTTTTCTCGCAGCTCGTCGATCTTCTTTGATGCCTCAGCCTTTGTCAGATCAGCGTCGACTTCTTCTCCCGCTTCGCGAGCTAACGTCTCCAAATAGTGTTCTTGGGCACTGGTGAGAGGCTCTTGGCCCGTCTTCCATTCATCCGGGTTCATCTTCAGCGATTCACGTTTCTCGGTGTTTGCCATGATCCTTCTCCAATGTGTCTTGATCGGTACGAGTGTACAGCAGATATCGTGCCGATTCGTACGATGCGACGCGGTGCCTAATCAAGTCACCGTCGCTCGGGGCTAAACGAAGTGCTCCTGGCGGTTTTAGCCGATGAATTGCCGGTGGGTGGAGATCCTCGCGGCGCGAGGTTTGCATTTTTCGCTCTCCGATGCGCCAGTCTGCCCACTTCAGATCAAGCCGCGACCCCGCGGTTACACGGCCCGATGATTTAGCAGGTGCAACGCAGGTGGTGCCGGTTAGCAACCGCCTGATCGCCGACCTGCTCCGCGGCTACGGCAACGTTCTTGCGCTGCGCGGTACCGATCGCTTTAAGGTGCAAGCATACCGCCGCGCAGCGGATACCGTGGAGACCCTCCGGGACGAAGTTACCACCCTGCTCGCACGCGGAGACGACCTGAACGAATTGCCCGGTATCGGCAAAGCGATCAGCGCCACAATTGAGGAAATCGTCCGCACGGGCAAGCTCCCACAACTTGAGAAGGTGACTTCGACGCTATCGCCCGAATTGATCGCGCTTGCGGCCAAGCCGGGGCTTGATCCAAAGAAAGTGTTGCGAGCCTACAAAAAACTGCAGATCAGCAGCCTGGCCGAGTTGAAGTCGCGGCTGGACGCCGGCATGGTTCGCGAGGTGCTCGGGCCGCGGATGGAGTTCCACATTCGCCAAGGCCTTGATGACCGGCCGCGGATGCTTCTCTGGTCCGCTCTGAAAGTCGCGAAGCAGATCGAAGCGAAGCTGGCAGGCATCTCCGCCATCTCTCGCATGGCCTGGGTGGGCAGTCTGCGAAGATTGCAGGACACTCTCGCTTCGGCCTCAACACTCAGCAGCAAACGGAGCGGCTGATGCGGGCGATGGATAACTCTTACTTCAACATCCTGGGGCACGCTACTGGGCGGCTACTCCTTAAACGGGAGGGATACGGCGTCGACATGGAGAAGGTCATGGATCACGCGAAAGCGTGCGGCTGTTTCTTCGAGATCAACGCCAGCCCCGATCGCCTCGATCTGTCCGACGACCATGCGAGGATGGCAAAGGAACGAGGGATCAAGATTGCCATCAACACCGACGCGCACAGTACATCGGAACTCGACTTCATGATCGCGGGCGTCAACCAGGCCCGCCGCGGATGGCTTGAGCCCTCAGACGTTCTCAATGCCCTGCCGCTTGACCGGCTAAAGAAAGCACTGCGGCGTTGAGCACGCCTCGGCAATCGGTCCGAATGAACAGGTTGCCGCCGCATTCGCCTCCTGCGCTTGTCTTGATGGCATGGCCTGCTAGCTCGGCAGAAGCGCAAGCAGGTCTGCATGGATCTGGGGCCACGCTGGTTTAAGTCCAGCGTGCTGACCCGAAGGCGGTGGCCGTGCAGACGAAGGTCAACCTGGACCGCGCGACTCGTAAGCGGGTAAATCAAAAGCCCCTCGACCTTTTCGTGCTCCGTTGTATTTGCTGCGACATTCTTCAAATACGTTAAGAACTGGTATAGGTGTCCCGAGCGGATCGTTGCACACCCCGATATTCCTGCAACGTCTCCAAGATAGGAAGTAGCGACGCGCGTCAAGGCTTGACCGTTTCGTCAGGACGGCGATACTGGGGTATGGCTATTGTCACATTGACGCCCGAGGCGGAAGAGCAGTTCGACGCCTTGCCAGGTGCCATTCAACCACGCGCGGCGAGACTGCTGGCGCGGTTGGTCAATTGGCCGAACGTAAGCGGTGCTAAGGCCCTCTCCGGTCACTTGGCCGGCCAGTACCGCATGCGAACTGGGGATTACCGCGTTCAGTTCCAACCGATGCGCCAAGGGAATGACTGGTACGTGGAGGTCAACAAAATTGGCCACCGCGATGGGTTTTATGATTGAGGTTTGCAAATATGATCGACATGAAAGTGATTCAGACGGTGACGCTTGCCGGCGAGCGGTTTGTCATTTTACCGGAAGCAGAGTTTTTGCGGATGGCTGGTGCGCCGCGAGAACCCGAGTTGCCGACGGCGGATGACAAGGGGAATTATCCGGCACTAGAAACAACGCGCGTGCTGATGGCCCGCAAATTGATTCGCGCGCGGACGGAGTTGGGCTGGTCGCAAGTCGAGCTTGGCCGGCGCGCAGGCGTGCGCCCCGAAACGATCAATCGCATCGAGCAAGCAAAGCGATCGCCGAGCCTCGTCACGTTCGACAAGCTTTACCGGGCATTGGACGAAGGGAAATCTGCCGCCGGTAAACGGAGCAGAAGAAAGAGCACATGACCGGCGAACGCAAAACAACGTGCCACCATCCGGGGCGATGCGGATGAGCCTCGGCAGGTTTTTGTCGCGTGAGGCGCTGGCTTCGATGCCAAAAAACAGCTCGCCGACAATCGGTATGCAGGTACCGATTCGAGAGCCGTTGCGGCGCGCCTCTTTTGCGTCGCTCTGGATAGGGAAGATCCGCGACCGCTATGATTTCGAAATGTGGCCATGTCGCAACCAGAAGCCCCATAAGCGTTTATGACTTCCGGTTCATTGGCGATGCGCGGCATTGGCGCCGCGCGCGGCGCCTTTGACCGAAGGCGGCGAGGCATGGCGGGTGCTCAAGTGAGGTCAATAGCTCCCGCAAGTCCAGCAAGCATCGACGGCGGCGGAGCCGCGTGATTCCACTCGCCGATGGGCGGCAACCTCGCGCAGCGCGCTGCGCGTCTGAAAAGAGGCCGGGCACAAATGCGCCCGCCTGGGCGCGAGTGCCGCGAAGCCGACCGTAATCGTGCCACATGCCACGCGACACGCATGTCGCCATCGACGTTCGAACCGCCGCGGATAGAATGGAAAATCGGAGACGATTCGCTCAGCGCGCGATGAGTTTGACCGTGCAGAGAACGGTCCAACCGTTTCGCCACTCCAGGTCGTTGGCCAGTTGGATCGAAGGGAGCTTCGTCCAGGGGTCGATGATGCCGAGCGCCAACTGGTAGTCGCCGGGCTTGTCGAGTGTTGCGGGAAGCTTCAAGTCGGCGGTCTCGGTGAACTTGCCCGGCAACCATTTGCGGACGTCCCACTTGGTGGGCAGCCGTGTCGCCGGTTTGCCGGCGCGGTCCAGCAAGGCGAGCTCGATGGTCCAAGGGTAGTAAAACGGAGCGACGCCCTGGTTCTCGCCGTCGATAGTGATCTTCAGTTCCCCGCCCAACGCGGCATCGCCGTCGTGACGGATTTCGGTCAATGAGAACTGATATCCCATGCGACGCACAAGTTCGGCCGCTCGCTCGTTGAACTGCGGCGAAGGCGACGGTTCGAGCGCCGGGCAATACGGTCCGACCCAACTGAAGTGCGCCTCCTCGACCATCTTCAGCATGTGAGGATACTCCCCGCCCAACCACCGCAGATTGCCGTTGAAAACCATTTCGCCGCCGAACACCGACCGCTTCCAGTTCTCCGTCCGTCCAGAGCTGCGCAGCCGCGGCAAAAATTTCCAACCTTCCGGGCCATCGGTATCTTCAGGCAGCATGTCGTCGTGGAAGCCGAGCCATGCCTGTTTGCCGGCGTAGTCGGCCGGATTTCGCGCCATCAGGCGTTTCTGCGAAAAGGCCTTGTGATAAGCCTCGATCACTCGCTTTTGCGTGGCCGGCTTGGCGAACAGCTCGTTGCGCGGATAGGTGTGCCATTCACCCCAGAAACC
Organism: Pirellulales bacterium; assembly: GCA_035694685.1. Taxonomy (GTDB): domain Bacteria; phylum Planctomycetota; class Planctomycetia; order Pirellulales; family JAICIG01; genus DASSFG01. The sequence continues at coordinate 3,314 of DASSFG010000781.1, read as the reverse complement.
GAGCAAACCAAGCTGGATGAAAGCGACGCGCGGATTTTCATCGTAGCGCCGTCCGAGCGCGGCGATCAGCTTTTCCATTGCCGACAACATCTTTGGGTTGTCGTAATCCGGCGATTGCCCGCCGCCATGGTCGGTGTACGACGTTAGCCGCACGCCTTTATCGATCAGCCATTGAGGCATTCCGGTAGGTCGGGCGGGCATGTCGGCATAGATACGAAAAACCACGTGCTTGCCCCGAGCTTTTTCGACGTTCCACGCGATTTTCTCCCACTTGTCGAAGGCATATTGTCCTTCGCGTGGCTCCAGCTCTTTCCACGAAACGGGAAAAAACACCATCGAATAGGGTAACCGGATTTCGCCCGCATCGGTATAAGGACACCAGCCCTTCAACGGGTTGTCGAGGGGTCCGGCCGCACTTGGAGGCCGGACGACTTTTTCCGCGGCAAGACCTGTGTTGAGCGCTGGCACGGCGATGGTCACCATCATCAGCGTTAGTCGGTGTAGTCGTTTGGGCATTGCATCCCTCACACTCGGCGTTTTCTTCAACGGTCTATTCGTCGGCAGGGGTCACGCCAGACCGTGTCAGTTGTTATTCAACCGCCGCCCGTCGGTGTCAAGGCGCGGGACCCACCGGACGTCCTTTAGCGGCAAGTGAAATACGACATTTCGCTGTGGCAAAGCAGATTCGCACAAACGGCTGGCGCGTAGAACACGGCTCGGAAGGGAACAAGAAATGCTTCTGCTGGGGCCGGAGTTGCCCGCTTCGCGGGCATGCGGTTTCTGGAGTCAGAAAAGGCTGCGTAAAGGACCGTTTTAGCCGCTTCGCTGCTGCCCGGAGTGGTACTTGGGCTGGCAGCTTGACCACGGGCAAAGCAGGGGTAACGCTCGATGTTTGGACTCAACCGCCGCCGAAACTCGAAACAGCAAATTGCCTTACTGGCCGGCGCCGGCACACTGAGCGGCGTCGCCGCACTCTGGGCATGGCGAAAGTTAAGCCCCACATTGTCATTCGCGCCGGGTTGGCCGGGCGAAACGCCCTACTGGAATTCCAGCGCCAAGCAAGTCGTAGGAACTCCGCTCGACCCGCGCGGAAACGTGTGGTTTACCCTACATCGCGGTGTGCTGACCGAAGTGTTTTTTCCGCGCGCCGACCAACCCTCGCTGAATTGTCTCAAGTTCATTGTCACGGGCCCCCGCGGATTCTATTCGGACGAAATGGAAGAGGCCGAACATGAGGTGGCTTACCTCGCTGAAGGGGTGCCCGCCTACCGGATCGTCAGCCGCTGCCGGCAAGGAAGATATTCAATCGAAAAAACCCTGTTCGCCCACCCTTGGCAACCGGTCGTTCTTCAAGAGGTGCAATTCAAGGCCCTCAAGGGATGGATGGATGATTACCGGTTGCACGCGTTTGTCGATCCGCACCTGGACAATCGTGGCTGGCGCAACACCGCGGAGGTCGGCCGGCACAAGGGGCGCGAGATGCTGTTGGCGAGTCGGGCCGGGCATGCCGTAGCGGTGGGCGTGAGCACGCGCTGGCGGAAAGCGTCGGCCGGCTTTTTAGGAACAAGCGACGGCCGGCGGCAGCTTCGCCATCACGGCGAGCTGAGACAGGTCTATCGCCGCGCGCCGCGAGGTAATGTCTCGCTGATCGCCGAAATCGACTGCCACGAAACGGGCGGCGCCTTTGTGCTCGCCGCCGGTTTCGGAGAATCGCGTGATCTGGCTGGCCATCGTGTGCAGGAAAGCCTGCTGGCCGACACGGAGACGCTGCGCGCGCAATACGTCGATCAATGGCAAAGTTGGCACAGCCGCTTCGCGCCTCCTGAGAAGCCGCAGGCTGCGGCCGATGGACGTGACCTTTACCATACTAGCACGATGGTTTTGCGAACCCACGAAGATAAGCAGGCGCCCGGTGCCTTCGTAGCCAGCCTTTCCATCCCATGGGGAGAGGCCCGTAAGGCGAACAGTTATTTTGGCCCTGTCGGATACCATGTGGTCTGGCCGCGCGATTTGTTCATGATCGGCGGCGGCCTGCTGGCGGCGGGCGATGCAGGCGCCGCCCGACGTGCGCTCGACTATCTCGAAGCCACGCAGCAAGAGCGAGGCAATTGGACGCAGAACCAGGCGGTCAGCGGCCGGCCGGTTTGGACCGGCAAGCAGTTGGGCGAAACCGCCATGGCCGTGCTGCTGTTCGACCTGCTCAACCGCGCCGGAGAATTGACGGCCGCCGACCGCCGGCGTTATTGGCCGATGGTCCGCAGGGCCGTTGCCCATGTCGTCCAGCTTGGTCCTTCGGCCCAGGAAGATCGCTGGGAAGACGCGGCGGGCTTTACACCGTTCACGTTGGCCTGCATCATCAGTTCCTTTCTTATCGCCGCGGAGTTGGCTGAGGAACAAGGCGCCTCGCGCGAAGCGACTTATTTACGTGAAACCGCCGACGCCTGGTGCACCAGCATTGAATATTGGACACACGTCCGCGATACCGAGTTGGCGCACCGCGTCGGCGTGCCAGGTTATTATCTGCGTGTCGCGCCGCTCGATCGGGACGGCGCGCCGGATAAATATCGCGGCTATGCTCAGTTCTGGTATCGACCGGCGGCGTTCAAAGACGCGATATCACCGGCCGATGTGGTCAGCCCCGATGCGTTGGCCTACGTGCGTTTCGGTCTACGAGCCGCCGACGATCCGCGGATTCTGGATACGATCAAAGTTATCGATGAGACGCTCAAAGTCGACACGCCCCGCGGACCCTGCTGGTATCGCTACATCGGTGACGGTTACGGCGAACAACGCGACGGCTCGCCCTTCGACGGCAAGCGTGGCATCGGCCGGCTCTGGCCCTTGCTCACAGGCGAGCGGGCACACTATGAGCTGATCGCCGGACATCATGATGAAGCGGCCCGCCTGCTGACCGCAATGGAGCAACTAGCGGGCGATGGCGGCATGATCCCGGAACAAGTTTGGGACACGCAAGACCTACCCGAACGGGGTCTCTATTTCGGGCGCCCCAGCGGTTCGGCCATGCCTTTGGCCTGGGCGCACGCGGAGTACGTCAAGCTACGGCGCTCGCTGGCGGATGGGCATGTGTTCGACATGCCTGAATTGAACCGGCAACGTTATGTGGTTGAAGGCACCGAATCGCCGCACGTGATTTGGGGGTTAAATCACCGACGTCCGACGATGCCGCCCGGCAAGATCCTGCGAATTCAAACCGATTCGCCCACTCGCGTCACGTGGTACGTCGACGGAAAGCAGGGCGGCAGCGGCACCACGTCGGACAGCGGACTGGGGCTGCATTATCTCGACTTACCTAC
>DASSFG010000780.1:0-8029 GCA_035694685.1 Pirellulales bacterium | reverse complement strand
GAAAGATCCTATCACGCCATCGGTCTCGACAAACACAAGGTCTTTCGACCGCTTTACAACATTCAGTACGCCCGCGATCTCGACTCCCCTTTCATCTTGGGTTATGGGGTGTTTGCCCAGCCTTCGGATGCGGGTACTTATGAACCAATGCTTGATCGAGTGGCGCAGTTCGCGGGACGCGAACTGGACCAAGCTGCGGCGGACGCCAGTTACGCTACGGCTGCCAATCTGGCGATCAGCGAGCGGCGGAACGTGACCCTTTATGCTCCGTGGCAGGAGAATTAAAAACCTGAAAGCCCCTTGCACCGCCGCTCCTTCGGTATGATGGTGGCATGCCAACGCTTCGCCATGCCATCGAAGGCATCTTGCTTCTTGTCTCATCGTATTCTCTCGGACAGGTGCTCATAAGTCGCGGCGTGCCCGAAGGCGAAGCCAAACTCTGGACATGCCTCTTTGTCGCCATCAGTGGCGGCGGCATTATCTGGTTCCACCGGCGAAAGCGCGCTGCCTAATTCACGCGCACTACCCAGGCGGCTGCGGTTTTTAGTTGACTATGGGGCAAATTGAATCGCTATCTCCCCCGGTAGACGCCAGGCAGATGTTGGTGTAAATCTGAACTTAAGGTGCTACATGGTCACGAGCGGATACGTCACGTTAGCCGGTTTCCTGGCGGTGGTGCAGTTGGCCGCCTCAGCGTGGGCCATCGTCGTCGGCGTCCGCAGCCTGGCGGCGAAAACGCCTGCTGACGACGAGGCCGCCGACCGCCTCGAATCACGCACCTACCTGGCCGGCCTGCTGGCTTACTTGCTGCTCGGCACGAGCCTGGCATCGTGGGCGGTTCTCTATCTGCTGCTCGACAGCTTCGTGCCGCAATGGAAAGGAGCGATGTGCATCTACGGCGTCACGCAAATCGGTGAAGGAAGCCGGGGGATGTACAGTTGGTTGCCCAAGCTGGTGTTCCTAGAGCAGGCCCTCAAGCCGCTGTTGATCCTTTCGACCGGCGCGGCCCTGGTGCTCTATCGTTTTTATCGGCGATTGGAGACGCGCACGCTACTGCCGAGAGTCGCCGCATCGTTGCTGTTGGCCTCGGTGCTTGCGTCGCTTGACGCTGCTGTGGAACTGACCTACCTGGCCATTCCCAAGCGTGAGAGTCTGCCTAATTCCGGTTGTTGCAGCGTGTCGTCGCTCGAACACGAGCGAGAACCTTTGCCCAGTCCGCGCGAGCAGGGGCACATGGAACTGGCCTATTATGCCGGCCAGGCTCTGATGGCCCTGCTCGTGTGGCGCAGCGCCCGGCGGGCGACCGCGGGCTTGAGCGCCGGCCATCTGTTGTTCGTCGTCGCGCTAGGGGCGCTGGCGTTGGCGGTCTCGATGCAGTTTCTGATTCACGTCGCCTCGCCGGCGCTGTTGCACCTGCCTTACCATCACTGTATCTACGACCTGGTGGCGCAGGCGCCCGAGGCGGGCGTGGCGCTCGCGCTGTTGTTATGGGGAACGTTTTGCGTCGGCTGGGCGGCGACGATCGGTTGGCTTGGCCGCTGTGCCGAGTCGGCGGCCGAACTGGGCGGTGAAGTGCGAAGCTGGTTGGCCTACGCGCTTTTGGGCTACCTCGGCTCGACGGCCATGATGACCCTCGACCTGTGGCTGGCCTGATGGGAAGGAGGTTCTGGATTTCGGCCTTGGCGGTCGCGGCCTTGTCGGTTGCGTTGCCGGTGCTCGGCACTTGGGCGCGCAAACAGCGGTTGCCGCAGTGCGCCTTGGATGGCGTGGCCATTGTGCCAATCTACGCGGTAGAGGTCGTTGCCCGCGGCGAGCCGACGCATCGCTTCTGTTGCATCCGATGTGCCGAATACTGGCTCGAAAAAGAGTCGCCCGATTCAGCGGTGGTCAATGTGACTGATGAAGTAACGGGCAAGCCGGTCGACTCCGCCGACGCCTATTTTGTCTCCAGCGCCGTGGTTACGAACGCGGTGACGGAAAACCATGTCCACGCCTTTGCCGACCGCGCCGACGCCGAGCAGCACGCCGCCCAGTTCCGCGGACGTCTGCTGCTTGACAAGGAGCGGCCGTTTCATTAATCGGCGGTGGCTTTCGTTTTGCGCGGCTTCTTTGGATCGCGGATGAATTCGCTGAGCATATAGACTTCGACGCGTGAATTGACCGTGACCCAGTCGGCCTTGCCCGGTTGCTCCTGTGGTTCGTGCGTTCCGGCCTGACTGAGCCGCATGCGCTGCGGCTCGACGCCCACTTCTTCCAAAAACTTATACACCGCCAGGCACCGCGCGTACGACAGTTGCCAGGCGTCGGTAAAGGCGCTCTGGGAGGGAAGCGGCCGGCCGGTGGCGTGTCCGCGGATTTCGACCTTGTTCGGTTTGCCTACTAGCGCCGGCGCCATGGCTCGTAGTCGTGCCTTGGCCTCGTCGTCGAGTTCCGCGGAATCCTCAGCAAACAAGATCATTCCGCCCACCCGCGAGCTGCCGGGCTCCTGGCCTCCTTCGAGCGGTGCGCCGCCTTTCAACGAACTGCCGGCGGCTGCCTTGGATTCGGCCTTCGACGGCCCCCGACCATAGCCGCGCGGTCCTTTGGGCGGCGCCTTGAGGTTCGACAACCCGCCGCCGTTGCTCGTGGCCACGCTGACCGCGGGTCCACAAGGGGCCCCCACGGTTCCCAACGGGTCGCGAAAATATTTGGCCACCGCTTCCTTGACGGGCTTATTCTGACCGACCAGCCACATGACCAGAAAGAACGCCATCATGGCAGTCACAAAGTCTGCGTAGGCCACCTTCCAAGCGCCGCCACCTTTGCCGGCCATCGTTCATCTCCATTCAGTTCATGATCAAGCGGCTTCGGCCGATTTGAACAACTCGTCCAGCTCCTGCCTGGAGGGCCGCATTTCGCTGTTCACGCCGCGGCGGGCCTGTTCGATGGCCACTTTGGGCGGCAGGTCGCGCACCGAGCCTAAGATGGCCGCGGCGATCGTGCGAAAGAACGACAATTCAGCGTCCCCTTGAAATTCCATGCGTCCGGCGAGTGGCCCAAAAAAGCCGTAGGACGCCAAAATGCCCAGGAACGTGCCCACCAGCGCGGCGCCCACTTTGTGGCCGATCTCTTCCACCGGGCCATCGATGGCCCCCATCGTGATGACGATGCCTAGCACGGCCGCCACAATGCCAAAGCCCGGCAGCGCGTCGGCGGTCTTCGTCAGCACGCCGATGGGAGCGTGGTGTTCTTCGTTGAGGACTTTCAGCTCGGTTTCGAGCAGCGATTCAAGCTGGTCGGCGTTCGCCGTGCCTTCGATCACCGGCGACAGCGCGCCGCAGATAAATTCGACCACGTGATGGTTGTGGGCAATGCGCGGATATTTGCTGAAGATCGGGCTTTGATGCGGATCGGAAATGTGCGACTCCAGCCCTAGCAGGCCGTCGCGGCGGGCCACCGACAACAATTCGTACAATACGCCAAACAGCTCTCGATACGCGTCCTTGCTGAACGGCGTGCCCTTCATCACCTGCATGAGGCCCCGGATGAGATCGACGAGCACCTTTTTGGGCGACATGACGATCAAGGCGCCGAGCGAAGCTCCGCCAATGGTCAGGATTTCTGAAGGGTGAATCAGGGCGCCGATGTGTCCGCCGGCCCAGGTGAAGCCCGCCAGCACGCATCCCAGCACTACCATGCAACCGACAATGACGATCATGCGAACTACCAGCTCGAACGGTTGTTACGGACGATGGACCGAGGACGCTGCACTCCGCCTACCGTATGTAGCATGCGGATGGCTGGCAGGCGCGGTTAAAATGACGAATGACGAATTCCGAATGACGAAAGAAGCCCGAATGACGAAGCACGAATTGGCGAATCACTCGCCGACACGGTGATCCGTCATTCTTTCGTCATTAGGTCATTTGCACGTTGCTCCGGCGGCGCGCGAGCGGCGGAACGAAGGCCCTACAGTGCAGATTCCTTCTCCCGATGCTTTAACGAGCCGGGAAGCGATGACGAGCACGGTGCCCAACACGAACACGCCGGCCGACCAGCACTTTGGCTCGACGTGCGTCTCGTAGCCGAACGTGGGCGCCGGTGCTTCGAGCGAGGTGGGCGCCGACCACGACTCGCGATAGACCAGCCAAGGCGACCAGGGAAGCCCAACCGTTAGGTTCGTGACTTCACCAGACGGTCCCTCGACCGTCGAGAACGTAGGCAATACCGCCGCCGCCAGCAGCAGCCAGGCAACGCCCTTCAATACATTCGCCACTTTTCGTCGCGACATAACGCATTCCTCGCAAAGGAAGTATCTGGAGGAACTCTAGGTTATTCCCTGCGAAACATGTCGTGGAAGCAGGCAAGAATAGTTTAACCGCGGGGCCAACGGCCCGCGCGAGCGTGGCATCGTCGAACTGTAGATCGAATTCCTCGCCTGGCGAATCGTCGCGAGGCGAACCGGCAAAAGCCCGATAATCGACAACTTCGGTACCGTCGGCTTCATCGAGGTCGACCACCACATTCTTCCGCCCTCTATTTCACTTCCTGCGCATGCGTGGCCAAGGTCAGGTCGAGATCGCCATCGAAGTCCATGTTGTTGATGGAGATGGACAGGCCGCCCGTGATGTGTACCTCGTTATCGGCCTTGACGATGCGGCCGGCTTCGCGATCGAACAGATACGTGTGCTTCGACGATTCAATCTTCAGGTCGCTCTTCTTCACCGCCAGGCCCATCCCGGCGTTGGGACGGGTCGAATACTCGACGCTGGCATCGCTGGCGGTGACCTTGTCGAGCTTGCGGCTGCCCGGCACGGTGGCAAACTCATCCACCGGGCCGGCATACTCAAACTTCCTGTCGAAGGTAAAGACCTGGCCTTGCCCAAGATCCTGCTTGATGGTGCGCTGCCACTTATCGCCAATCTTGAGAGGGTCCGACGGAATCATGTCGATTTCTTGCTGCTTTTGCTGCTTCAGATCTTCCGGATCGAGCTCCACGTCTTGCTTCGAGCGCTCGATGGACACGATCTTCTTATTGTCTTTGCTCATCTTTTGCGTGATGACGAGCCCCGAGAGCTTCCGAAACTGCTCTAGCGCCGGCTCCAGGAGTGGGTTCGACGCCTTCTTGTCGGGTTCGGCCGAATCGAACGTCACGTTCGTGCCTTGCAGTGACAGGTTGACCTTGAGCGAATCGATCTTCGTTTCCATCGGCAGGTTGCCGTCGGCGTCGCGCTTACCGTAAGTCGTCGCGGCGACAATCGTCGTCTCCGACTTGGTGGGAATCGCGATGCCGTTCAACTTCAACGTCTGATCGACCTGCTGCACTTCCTGGGTCTTGTAGGTCGTGCCCTCTTCGTATTTGCGCTTGAGGGTGACCTGGGCAAGGGCATCGCCGGCAAGCAGGCAACTGGCGGACGCGATGACGAAAAATAAACGCAACATGTGTTTGGCCTCTGACTTCGCGAAGGGAAAGGGAGCATGTCAGGTTTTTGGCAAGCCCCTTCGTAGGTCAGGCTTTCCAGCCTGACGTCCGTCAGGCTGAAAAGCCTGACCTACGAGTAATGATTCGTATTCTGCCGCCAAATATTGCGAATGTCCAGAAAAAACTCACGCTTGCGGCTGCACTTGTAATTCGAGCGCGGTCCACGACACATCGACCCGGGTGAGCACGCGTCGCGCGGCTTCTGCGCAAGCGTTGTGGTCTTGAATGATCGCCGCGGCGGCTTCCGATAACACGATACCGTAGCTTTCGCCGAGAAATGCCAGGTCGGCGCCGGGTTGCGCAACGATGGTTGCCGACGGCGACGTGGCACGCACGGCCTGCACGATCGGCCCGCTGCTGGTCGCCTGAGGCAGAACTATAAATTGGCGCTCGATGCAGCCCGTCGAGTGTAGCCGAGCAGAGCACTTCGACAGTGCTTCGCCCACGGCCAGCTTCAGTTGCTCGGACGAAGGGTTTTCCTTTTCGAAGAGATAGCCGGCATCGACGTGTGCCAAGGACTCGAACACGGCGTTGCGGGCAACCGTGTGCAGTTGCGACGCGAATTCTTGCCAACGCACGGGATCCTGGTCGGCCAGAAAAAGCAGCCCTCCTCCGGCATTCGGCAGCGAATCGGCGAGCGAACGATCGAAAGCTTTCAAATAGTCGGGTTCGGCGAAGCGGCGGATTTCAGCGTCAAGGGGTGACAGTTTGTGTTCGGAGCCTGGGGGCGGCCCAGTTGTTCCGTCGATCATAGCGGCGAACTCGGTCGATAGCCATTGAATCGATTTTCGCAGCTTGATGAATTGGTCGTTGAGGGCGGCGATCTGGCTCAGCAGGTCTTGCAGCAAAGCAACCAGGTACTTTTCGACCAGCCCTCGCAGGCGCAAGCGGCAATAATCCAGAAGACACTCCTCGGAATCATCGCTAGCCGCGGAGAAGCGGCTCAGCCAGGAGCGTTGCCGCGGCAACTCGCCCCGTTGCAATTTCGACCACAGGGTCGCCGCATCAGCCTGGTCTTGCCGGAGCATGCCCTCTGCCGCCTGACGCAGATCTCGCAAGTGTTCGAGATAAAGACTTGCGCCGGCCAAGGCCGCCGGCAGACGACCATCGGGATTATCGACCAGAGCCAGCATCGATCCCATGAGCGACTCGCTCATGGCTTTTGCCAGCCTGTTCGTGCCCTCGCGAAGTGTTGCCTCCAGCCGCGTGGCCTGGCCCGCTTGAGCCACCTCGAGCACGTGAGGCACTCCCACGACGGCGTGGATTCGCCGCAGTTCCTCGCCGAACGGCCCGGCCGGATCGTCGTCAAGCACCAAGGCCGGACGGCCAGCGCCGATGGCCACCAAGCTGCGAAAGTGTGCTTCTACATTGCCACTCAGGGCCTTGTTGGCCATAGCCTGAATGCGCTGCGCGAGATCATCGAGCGAGAAGTCGGGCGGCTGAATGCGCGTTGCCGGCAAGGCGCCGCTATCATTTTCTCCCAGCCACTGCCGCGTCAAACGCAGGCAGAGCCGATCGGCTTCGCGCGTGGCGATGGCCTGTTTTTCGATGCGTACCGCGTGCAGGCCGAAGGAGCGCAGACGTACGACTCGGTCGTCGCCTTGCTTCGCTCGGCTGGCACTGCGGAAATCGTCGAGCGCGTTGGCGCAGGCCGCGGCGTTGAGATAGAGATAGTCGGCTACCTGTTGCACCGCGCGATCGAGGTCGGCTTCGGTCAGATCTTCGCCGAGGGCGACCAGATAGGCATCGTGGAAGGGCGGTTCGGAGACATCGCCGGCGGGCAACACCTCCATGGGACCACTACGATAGGCTGCTCCGCCCCGCATGAAGTGATTCATCTCGGTCAGCGTGGCGTAGGCGTTGGCTTTGCGCAAATCGTTGGCCGGACTGCGGGCAAGCGTCGCGTGCAACATCAGCCCGCACAAGCATTCAGTCGTGGCGTGCAGCTCATCGAGTTGTTGTCGCACGGCGTAAGCCACGTCGAGCAGCATGCCGCCGCCCGCCCCGCCGTCAATCGAGGCCACGACGAACACGCGCGGCGCGGTGCCCGAAAGCACCCCGCGCAGCCGCGCGGCAATCGTCATCCGGTGGTCGATGAACGCCAGGCGCCCCAGCGGCCGCAGGCCCTCCGTGTGCAGCGATCGCGGTATGTTGTACAGCCAGCGGCGACAGAGCCAACTTAAAAGCTCGTCGCTCGCGGCGCGATATTCAGCCGGCTTGCGCAGCGGCAGGTGCAGCAATTCGCCGGGCGCAAGCACCTCGCCGTGGGGCGCACCCTCGGCGGCCCTCAGCGACGATAGATCGGTGTCGATCGCTAACAGCCGCACGTCCGTCGGCCCAAGCGATTCGTCGCCCTGTTCCGTTATACGGCGTCGCAAGCCGCGCAACGCGAGCGTTGCCACTCCCCCCAGTCCGATGAACACCGTCGGCCGTGGTGGCGATAGTTCGCCTGACGAGCTTGCCCCACGCGGTGCCATCGCTGTCCCGTTGTTGGTCATGGTCTTCGTGCTAACCGCCAAAACGCAAAGTGAGATAATTCGTCGGTGTACTACGTGGTAAAGTAACCTT
>DASSFG010000779.1:0-7538 GCA_035694685.1 Pirellulales bacterium | reverse complement strand
AGCCCTTATTGAACGAGGTGAAATCTTTGAGAATGTCCTCTGCCGGAAGTTCGTAGAGAACTATCAGCCGTCACGCGGTTACGGCCGCGGCGCACGAGCCGTCCTGGAGTCAATGGAAGAGGGTGGAGAATACCGGGCGATCGCCGAGCGTTATTTTCCAGGCGGGTCGTTCGGCAACGGGGCAGCTATGCGGGTTGCGCCGGTCGGCCTGGTCTTCCGCAACGACCATCAGCAACTATGGGAACAGGCAAGATTGTCTGCGCTGCCGACCCATTTGCATCCTCTTGGCATCGAAGGGGCTCAACTGCTAGCGCTTGCCGTCGCTCTCTGCACGAGCATGGATCGCTTTGACCGAGGCGACTTCTTCGCCGCGCTGCTCAGGGCATGTACCCTGCGAGAGTATCGCGCACAAATCGAAGCGGCGGCGGCGGTCCGAGCACCCCAAGAGCTTGTCGCGCTGGGAAACCGAATCGAAGCACTGCACTCCGTTCCAACTGCGATTGCGAGCTTCGCGCTGTCGCCTGAGTCTTTCGAGATGACCGTTAGCAACGTCATTTTCTTGGGCGGCGACACCGATACATTGGCTGCGATGGCGGGAGCATTATCAGGGGCCTACGTCGGAGTAGGCCGCCTTCCTGGCCGTCTCGTCGGGCTCCTTGAGAACAGCCCAAAGGGGCGTGCGTACCTCAAACGCCTTTCAGAGCAATTATTGGCAGTGTACCGTCGCATTTGACATTCAGGGCGGCCGCCGTGGCGTGGTTTTAGTAGCAGGCACGCTCCGTCGTGCCGTTGCCTTGGGCGATTAGACGGTGAGTTAGGGAAGGCGGCCGAGGTCGAGTTGGGCGGGTGTGAATGGCGGAGTTTGCTCGGCGGCGCGGCAACGGCACGGCGGAGCGTGCCTGCTACTTTACGCTGGCCGACGTGCTGCACATCCCGGCGTTCGTGTTCAAGCCCGCTGTGGAAGCAGTTCGTTAAAGGTCGCGATGGGCATCGTCCGCTAGCAAGCCTCGACGCGCCGCCAATCAGTTAGCCGCCGTCCTTTGTTTGAACGTCGGCAATCGGAAGCTTACAATCATCGCTGTTTGCGAACTGACGATTACGTGATTGGTGAAAGGACCGCGACCATGCCTGTGTTCGACCGCTTCCGTCTGGATGGCAAACGGTTTTTCATCACGGGCGGTTCGCGCGGTCTGGGCCGTGCGATGGCGCTCGCGCTCGCCGAAGCCGGCGCCGATGCCATCCTCGTAGGTCGCGACGAGGCCAGCCTCGAACAAACCGCTGCGGAGATTCGCGCGCTGGGCCGCCAGGCGGTTGCCCTGCAGGCTGACGTGGGCCAGCCCAACGAATGCGAGGCAGCTTGTCAGAATGCTTTGGAGAAACATGGCCCCATCGACATTTTGATCAACAACGTCGGTGGCCGCCGCGTGCCAACGCCCACCACCGAAATGTCGATCGAGACATGGCACGAGCTGCTCGACCTGAATCTGACGAGCACGTTCGTCTGCACGAAAATCCTGGGCAAGCCGATGATCGAGCGCAAAAAAGGACGCGTGATCAACGTCGCCTCGATCTCGGGCATGGTCGCCAACCGCGGCATTGGCGGACGCAGCTACGAAACGGCCAAGGCCGCGGTCATTCAATTCACACGGGCCACCGCCGTCGATTGGGCGCCCTTCGGCGTGACGGTCAACGCCATCTGCCCCGGCGGCTTCATGACCGAGCCGAACGTGCGCTGGGCGCGCGAGCGTCCGGAGGTGATCGAAGCGTTCAAGAAGGAGATCCCGATGGGCGACTTTGGCCAGCCCGAAGACCTCGGTCCCTTGGCCGTGTACCTGGCCAGCGACGCCTCGCGTTACATGACCGGCGCCGCGCTCGTCATCGACGGCGGCTACACGCTCATGTGACGCCTCTGGTGCAGGGTTTCATAGTTGCCGCGAACCACCAACTCAAGCACCTAAAGCTGGCGGCAAGGGCCATAAGCCCGGCTAAAGGCCAAGAAACAAAAAGCCGCTCGTCCTGCCACTGTGGCGGACGAGCGGCCCGAAAACGTGACTCACCAAGCAGCGGGCGCCGCTGGTTACGACGATCAATAGTTGTCGTCAGTGTCGTTGTCGGAATCGTCCTGGTTACGGCTTTGGCCACGTCGCCCATTGCGGTAATCGTTCTGATCGCCGTAGTCCTGGTTGTAATTATTCCGCCGGCCGGTGCGATACGAACTACGCTCGGCGGCAAAAACCTCTTGCTGCGAAGCGAGCATCGCACGTAAGGTCCTCTCGCGACCATTCCGTTCGACGGTGATCGATACGTCGTCGTCCGGGTCTTTTTGCGACAGCAGCCGCTGCAAGTCGCGGTTCGACCGCACGTCTTCGTCGTCGACGGCCACGATTTCGTCGCCGCGACGCAGACCGGCCTCGGCGGCAGGGCTATTCGGATAGATGTCGTTGACACGCACGCGGTCGCGTGCGTTCTCGTCGAGTGTTACGCCCAGGAAGGCCCGGTCGCTGCCCTGCGAACCGCGGAATCCTTGGGAGTAGCGGTCGTCGTCTTCATCCTGCCCGTTGTCGGTCTGGCGCGAGCCACGGCTGTAACTGCGGCCGCCGTATTGACCGTAGTTCTGGTTGCCATAGCCCTGGCCGCGGTTGGCATAGCCCTGGTTCTGACCGCCATATTCATCGCCGTATTCCTCATCGCCATACTGCTCGTTGCCACGATTGCCATAGCCACGGTTGCCATACTGCTGGTTCCCATAGCCACGGTTGCCGTAGTTCTGGTTGGAAGAGCCGCGGTTCCCGTAGTTCTGTGCGTAGCCGTTGTTGCGCGACGACCAGCCTTGGTAGCCCTGCCGGCCTTGGTAACCCTCGTCGCCGTAATCGTCATAGCCTTGGTTCTGGCCATATTGCTCGTTGCGGCCATAATTACCTTGATTCCACTGTTGCTGGCTACGGCCCCGGCTGCGACTGGCATAGTCGCGGCGGGAGGACAGGTTGGCCTCGACTGTCTGTTTGCGTCCATTGCGAAGAATGCCGATCTCGATTTCTTCGTCCGCGCCTGCTCGCGAGATCTGCCGCTTCAATTGGTCGACGCTCGAAACGCGTCGCCCGTTGACGGAAATGATCTCGTCGCCGCGTTGCAAGCCCGCTTCTTCGGCGGCGCTCTGGGGCATAACGCGGCGAATTTCCAGCGCATTGGAATCGTCGTTGTATAAGACGACTCCCAGACTCGCACCACTCTGCTGACGGTCCGATTGTTGACGATCCGATTGTTGGCGGCCCGACTGCGAAGAGCGACCCGACGATCTATCTTCGTCCGAGCTGCCTTCTCGCGAGTTTGAACGGGCCGAGGAATCGTCGTTGTCGCGATTTCCGGCACTTGAACTGCTTTGGCCAATCGCGGGTGCCGCAATAGCCAGTAACGCTACGAGCGCTGTCGCCAACGTGCCAGTTCCGGGGCTTGAGAGGCCCAATGAAAGTTTTCGCATCTACCTTCCTCCTAAAGTGAATACGCAAGCACAGCACAAGACCTTCTTGCACCTCCGCATGCGCGAACGTCTCAGGGAACACGGGGCGGCGGCACGAGCGCGGCTCGCCGCAAGAAAAACTGAAAGCTTGCCCGTCCTGGGCTTCGGAAGGACGCCAGATGTTGCCAGCGAGTAGCTGGGGCCTCGACCAAAGGCGACGACCGTCGAGCAGAGAGCGGTCGGACGTGCTTGAAACATACGCGTGATCGCGGAACTTGTCAAATAAGGGTTGTGTGAGCGCCGCGCGATTGGCGTTATGGCAACCCTGTTCTCGCACGGCCCAAGCCGCGAACACGTTTTTGGCATGATCTGTGCATGCCAAAATACGCTCAGCGACTACTCCAATAACCGAATTCGAGGTGGATGAGCCATGACAAACAACGAAGACTGGGGGCTGTGCAAAGACTGCAAGTGGTTCCAGATTGAGCCCGCCGACGAAGCACACGACACGACGATGGGGCTGTGCATTGAGGAGAGGCTTCAAGAGTTTCGCCTGCGCGTCTCTGGCAATAGCGGGTGCAACCAATTCATGCCGGGCGAAGTGGCGCATGCGGCCGGTTCAAGCACCGCGCCTCCCATGGCCGCCCCCACGCGCTAGCCGTCGAGATAGGACCACGAATGGAACCGAAGACCATCCAGCACATCGACGAGCCTGAGCGGCACGATCCCGTATCGCCGCGGCAGGTGGCGCCGTGGCAACACGTGGAGCTAGAAGACAACTTCGACCGCCGCCAGTTGGTGCGGAATCTTGCCGCCCAGCATCCGGACGCGTCCGCAGATGAGATCGCGCGGATGCTGAAGGAGCGGCAGATCGACGTTTCCTCGACGTTGATTCTGCAAGAGCTGAGTCGTTCTATTCGTCGCTAAAGCCGAGCACACGACGAACTTCGGCCGGACTTGTTAAACCCGCTTCCACTGCCTCACACGCTCGCGCGACGAGCGGGACCATCCCGCTTTCCAGGGCGAGTTGCTGCAGGCGGCCCCGGTCGGTGCGCGAGAGGATTGTTCGCGCCAGCTCGTTTTTCTGCAAAAGGAGCATTTCGGCCAGTAGCAGCCGGCCGCGATAGCCCGTGCCGCGGCAGAGTGTACACCCCACTGGCACACTCATTTTCTTTACCGGCAGCCCGAGTGCGCTATCCGCGCATGGGCCCGGAGCGGCGCACTCGCAGAGGCGCCGCAGCAAGCGTTGCGAGGCGATGGCCAGGATGCCGCTGCGCAGCAGGTAAGGGGCGATCTCCATGTCAGACAAGCGGCTGATGGCGCCCGCGGCGCCGGGCGCGTGAAAGGTGGTGAGCACCAGGTGTCCCGTGAGCGATGCCTGAAACACCGTCTCGGCGGTTGCCCGGTCGCGAATCTCGCCGACCATGATGACTTCGGGATCTTGTCGCAGTAAGAACCGCAAGCCGGCGGCAAGATCGAAGCCGGCGGCCGCATTGACCTGCGTTTGCGCAACGCCGGGCACAGCCATTTCAATCGGATCTTCGAGCGACGCCAGGCTGCGGCTCCCCTGCGACCGGCGTTCGATTTCGTGCAGGCAAGCATAGAGCGTGGTCGTCTTGCCGCTGCCGGCCGGACCGCTCACTAAAATTGCCCCCGACGTTTCCGCCAGCACTCGCCGCAGATCGGCCTGAAGATCGGGCGGCAACCCCAGCGTGTCGAGCGAATCGTAGTGACCGCGGTCGGCGAACAAACGCACGACGGCCTTTTCGCCGTAGAGCGTAGGAAAGGTGCTGACGCGCACCTCGCTCGCCGGCGTAGGGCGAATGCGCCCTTCTTGCGGCGCATCGGTACGGTAGGTGAGCAGTCCGGCCAGCACCTTCAATCGCGCGATGACGTTCGGCGCCAGGCGGCCGGGCAAGGTTACCAGCGGTTGGAGCACACCATCGAGTCGCCAGCGCACGTCGAGCACCTCGCCCAGGGGCAGCAAGTGCAAGTCGCTGGCTTGCGCCTCGCGCGCGGCGGCCAACAAGCGATCGACGGCAATCGTCGCGAATTGTGGATCGCTCGCCTCCAGCGCCGCCAGCGTCGATTGCAAGTCTTCGATGTTCATCGGTTAATTGTACCATCAGGAAGTGCAGGCGTCTTCGCGGGTTGGGCACACGTTTTGATGTACTCGTTGCAGGAGCTGCAAAACGGATAGCTACACTTCTCTGATTCTCTGCGAATTAATGCTTGCTTTCTTTGTTACTCAAGACCAGGATACAGGGACACTGGTCGAACCTGCCGTACAGGAGAGGGGCGTTGAGCAACAAAGGGAGAATCGCCATGAAGCCGCGTTCCTTTCGGCGCAGCCGCGCCGCGTCCGTTCGCCGTCCAACAGCCCGTCGATGGTCTGTGGTTCAAGCCTTGCGAGGAATTGAACTGTGTGAGCCGCGCTTGATGCTCGCCACCGACGTGCACGTCATCACCGGCGGATCCGGCACTGGCAGCCTCGACGCGCAGTTCCTCGCCGCCAATGGAGTATTGAATTTTGCCGCCAGCGACGTCGGCTCCGATACTCTCAGCAGCGGCGCGTTGGCTTCCATCGCCGGCAATCAGAACGTGGTGGTCGATGCCACGAATGTCGTCGACTTTAATTTGTCGGCGGACGTCAACTTGCTGACCGCCGCAGGAAAAAGCGCGACTTTCAGCACCGCTACCGCCGGCGGCGGCGACATCACGTTCCTTACGACGGCCAACACGCTCAGCACCGCAGGCGGCGGCATCCTCTTCACCGCCGGCGCCAATCTGACCCTCGCCAACCTGAATAGCAATGGAGGCGACGTCTCGTTGACCGCGGGCACAAGCGGGCCGGGCAACCTCACCGCGGAGGGCATCCTCACGAGCAGTTCGGGCAACATCACCCTCAACGCGACAAACGCTGCCGGCGGCACAGTGACACAGACCGGCGCCGCTTCGGGCCTCACGATCGACGCGACCGCCACCGGAAACGTCGCCGTCGACTCGCTGCGCGGAACCACCGTTCAGCTTACCAGCAACACCGGCTCGGTCAGCTCAGTCGGCGCCAACTCCGTCCAGGCATCTTCGGAATTGACGTTGAACGCCGCCACCGGCATCACCGTCGAAACGCAGGCCGCATCCCTCGAAGCCAGCAACAGCACCTCGGGCAACATCAGCATCACGCAAGCGGCTTCCCCTGCCCAGACGCTCACCATCACTGGCACTGGGGTAGTCAACAGCGCCGCCAGCGGCACCGTCAGCCTCGACAACCTTGGCGCGAGCATCGCCGTCAACAGCAGCGGCGTGCAAAGCAATAACGGCACTGTCACGCTGGCGGCGACCGACCTCCAGATCAACGCCGCGGTTAGCAGCGGCACGGCCCGCACCATCCTGGCCAACTCCACGGCCGGCCAGCAGATCGACGTGGGCACCAACACCGTCGGCAAGATTGGCCTGACCCAGGCCGAACTGAACGAGGTGACGGCGGGCGTGCTCCAGATCGGCAGTCCTACCGCCGGCGCCATCAACATCAGCGCGGCGATCAGCAACGCGGCGACCTGGAACACCCTGGCCCTGGTCAACAACGGCTCGATCAGCGAAGCCGCGGCCGGGTCGCTGACGCTGCCCAACCTGCGCGTCAGCTCCGCGGGCCCGGTGACACTGACGAGCGCCAACGACGTCGGCACCTTGGCTGCGGACACCACGAACGGCTTCTCGTTCAGCAACGGTACCCACTTTCTTGCCATCGGCATCGTGGACGGCGATACCGGCATCGCCACCAGCGGCAGCGGCATCCATCTCATTGCCGACGACATGGACCTAGCGCAGCAAATCACCACCGGCGCGACAACGGCCGGCGTGGTGAACCTGGAGCCGTTCACTTCCAGCCGGACGATCGACCTCGGGACCAACAGCGCCAACCACCTGGGCCTGGACAATGGCGAGTTGAACAAGGTCACCGCCTTGGTGCTGCGCATCGGCAGCAGCAGCTTCGCCGGCAACATCGCCGTCAGCGCCGCCATCAGCCCGGCCCATATCGGCGCGCTGTCGCTGATCACCTCCGGTAACGGAACCATTACCC
>DASSFG010000778.1:0-14291 GCA_035694685.1 Pirellulales bacterium | reverse complement strand
GATTTGCCAAGACCGACGAGCGCCGTGAGCGCCTGCCGCGAGCCGGCGGCGGCCTTTGTTCCAACGAGCTCGGTCGCTTCTCGCACGGCGATCTGTTTTTCGAGCATCAAGGTGAGTCCCTCCATGACGCGCCGCTTGACTTCGGCGCGGAGCTGTTCGAGCAGCTTTTCCGCCTCTTCTTCGAGTTGTTCTTTGGCGTATTTCAGCGAATCGAGGGCCTGTTGCTGCATTTCGCTGGCGGGCTCGGCTTGCTGGTTGCCAAGCTGGCCTTCGGCGTTCGACATACTACCGCTGGCGCGCAGCAGCTCGCCCAGGGCGCCGGCCCCCGACTCGCCCAGATCGCGCACGAGCTGCGTGATGCCTTCGTTGAGCTGGCGGTTCTGGGCCTGATCGCGCTGCATGGCGGCAAAGTTAGCTTGTTTGAGCTCTTCTTCGGCGCGACGCAATGCCTCGTCGGTCTCTTCGCGTTCTTTTTCGAGCGCTTCCAACGCCTCCTTTTCGGGCGGCAGCGCCTCGTCGGCTGCGCGTTTTTCGAGCGACTCGGCGGCTTCGCCCATTTTGGTCTCGGCCGCGACGATGTTTTTGACATCTTTCCCGGCCTCGATCGCCGCGGCGGCCAGTGACTTGGCCGCTGCTTGCGTTTTGGCTTGCTCCTTGGCCAGCTTGGCGAGCGTCGAATCTGCTCCATCGGCCGGATCGGCGGCGTCGGCCAGCTTGCCGGTAGCTTCAATGTGCCCGTTCTCTCGAGCGATCAACTCTTCCAGCGAGGCCTTTTTCTTGCGCAGCCCATCGACTTCTTTCTGTTTGTCGGCGGTGCTCTGGGAATCGCGTTTTTCGCGGGTTTCTTCTTTGATGGCCTTGTCGAGCCGGCGCAGCGCTTCGCGGATCTGCCGCAGCCGTTCCATTTGCACCTGGAAGTCGAGGTCGGTGGCCAGCAGCAGGTCGTGCAGCCGCTGGAGCTTGGAGAGCAATTGTTTTTCTTCGACCGCGGCTTCGGCCAGGCTCAGTTTGCCGAGCATCTGCTGCGCGTCTTTCATCTGGTGCAAAATCAGCTCTTCGCGGGCAAACTTCAGGCCGAGCATCAGGCGCGAAGAGTTCTCGGGCTCGAGCGCCTTGAGTGCTTCGGAGAGCCGATACATTCGCTCTTCGAGCTCAGTCATTTCCGCGGCGACTTTCGACTGCCTGAAACTGAGCACGTCGGCCGGCGTGACGGGCTTGGCCTTATCGCTGTCGGCCGGATTACTGTCAGCCGGCTTGGCGTCGTCGCCGGCCCTCACGCCGCCGGTGTGCGGTAAGAGAGAAGCGAATATGGCCGCTAACAGAAAAGGGGCGCCGCGTGCGATCGCCCACCGCCTCGAGCCTGATCGGTCAACGAGCATGGCATGGTCTCCAGCCAACGAGCAACCTGGTACTCTCTTGCGCAAACTGCGTTGCGCACCACATCAATTTACCCCGTGAATCGCCTCCTGCCTATCTAGGTGAACTTGATTACCAGCCAATCGCCCAAACGCGGGAATAATTGGGCGAGTGCGAACAAAAGCCTTGCCTTGCGCGGACGAATGAGCTCCAAACGACGCGTTTCACAGGCCCGCACGATTTCGTCGGCCAGCCGTTCGGGCGAAAGGGCCTTGGTGCGCACGCCGGCGCCCGGTCGATAGGCGCTCGTAGGCAAGCCGCCCTGCTGGTCGCCACGCTCTTGGCGCTCGGCGTCGCTGCGCGGTTCGTCGCGGGCGATGGGGCCGGGGCAGACGAGAAGCACGTGCAGCCCCTGATCAGCCAACTCGAGGCGAAGCTGCTGGGAATACGCCGCTACGGCAAATTTCGTGGCCGGGTACGCTCCGACCCACCGCGCCGCCGACTTGCCGGCCAACGAACCAATGTTTACCACGTGGCCGCGTGAAGCGAGCAAGTGGGGCAACGCCGCTTGCGTGCATCGCACGAGGCCCAGCACGTTGAGCTCAAGCAGTTCGCGAAAATCTTCCGCCGTCGTTTCTGCCACCGCGCGGCGCATGGAGCGTCCGGCATTGTTCACCAGCACGTCGAGCTTGCCGAAGCGTTCGATCGTTTTGCCAATGAGCCGCTCGACGTCGTCGGCCCGCGTCACGTCGGCGCCCACCGCAGCTACATCATGTCCGCCTGCCATCAGTTCTTCCGCCGCAACAGCCAGGCTGTCTGCGCGGCGCGCCGCGATGACCACTTTCGCGCCGCGTGCCGCAAAGGCGCGGGCGATGGCCTTGCCCAGGCCGCTCGAGCCGCCCGTCACTACGACCACTTTGCCTGTCCAGAAAGTGCTAGAAATGTTGCTTGCCTCGGATGAGCCACACTAAACTATCAGCAATGACAGCGCTCCCAAGCCATAAAAGGTATATTCAACATCCGCGGCGTCGTCCCACTCGCCGCCGCGGAAACCGCCGTCGGCTTCCAGCGAGCGGACAAAACGTCGGGCTGCGTCACGGTCGATTTCATCCAGTGCGTTCAAGTCGCTGAGAGTTAACAGCCCGGTAAAGGTGCTGAGTAAATCCGCCAGCGGGATGCGCGTGTTCGCTTTCAGTCCGCCTTCGTCCGATTGCAGCGGCGCCAAAAAGTCAACGACGCCGTTACGCGTTTCGTCGTCAAAGGCGTTGAAAATCGTGAGCAGACCGGCGGCGGCCGCGGTGGGATTCGTGCCGCTGTTGCGCATGGGGCCAATTTCGACAAAGCCACCGTCTTCGCGCCGGCGAGAACGCACAAATGCAAGCAGGCGGTCTGCTTCTGCGGGACGCCGGCCCAAAAACTCGAGGGCGAGCACGATGAGAAACGTCTGATACGTGCTGCTCGATTGTCCTTCGTCGGTCTTGGCATAGCCGCCGTCAGGGCGGCGGAAGCGCTCAAAGAGCGTCGCTACCGAATCGTGCCAGTTGCCCGCCGAGTTGGCGAAGACGTCGATGCCGGCGGCGGTTTGCAGCAGCGCACCGGCGAACAACAGCGAGACGAAATCGACCAGAGGCGTCTTCGCGGCAAGCTGGCGTTGGAGAAAGCCCGCCGCGCGTTGGGCCGGCTCGCCGTCAAGCTCGCCTAGCAGGGCCATTCCGCGCAGTCCGAAGGCGGTGTAGTAGAGGTCGCTGGCCCCCTCACGGCCCGCAAAACCACCATCGTCGCGCTGCGCACGCTTCAAATAGGCCGCCTGACGAAGGCGCAGCTCATCGGGGAGTTCCGCGACTCCCTGCGCCAATCGTAGTGTCAGATTCTCCAGATACGACAGCATTATTACATAGTAGCCGCCCAACGCTGCTTGAGATACTACTGGCGTTCGTGTCCAATAGCGCCACCCGCGAGGCCCAAGGTCGCCTGCCATGCTCAAAGCTGGAACGTTTAACGATCGCACCGTAATCATCACCGGTGGAGGAACCGGACTGGGGCGGTCGATGGCGCTGTGCCTTTCGGATCTCGGCGCCAAAATTGTGATCTGTGGCCGCCGCCTGGACGTGCTGGAAGCGGCTGCCGCTGAATTGAAACAGCGGAACGGCACCGAGGTTTTGGCCCAGCGTTGCGACGTGCGCAATACCGAGGAGGTCGATGCACTCGTCGCCGCAGCCTACGAGCGGTTCGGGGCGGTTCACGCGCTGGTGAACAACGCCGCGGGCAACTTCATCTGCCCGACCGAGCGGCTCAGCTACAATGCGGTTCACTCCGTGGTCGACATCGTGCTGTATGGCACGTTGCACTGCACGCTGGCCTTTGGCAAACGCTGGATCGCCGAGGGCAGCCAGGCGACGATCTTGAATATCGTGGCGACGTATGCCAGCAGCGGATCGGGCTTCGTCGTGCCCTCCGCGGTCGCCAAGGCGGGCGTGCTGGCGTTGACGCAGTCGCTGGCCTCGGAATGGGGCAAATACGGCATTCGCTCGAACGCCATCGCGCCCGGGCCATTTCCCACGGAAGGCGCCTGGTCGCGACTGATGCCCGCCGCATTGAAAGAGTTGGGCGATCCCGCCGATCGAATTCCCTTGGGACGGACAGGCGAACACGAGGAGCTGGCCAATCTGGCGGCGTATCTGCTGAGCGACTACAGTAGCTTTATCAACGGCGATTGCATTCGCATCGACGGTGGCGAGTGGGTGCGTGCGGCCGGCGAATTCAACTACCTCGAAGCCGTCACGCCGGAACAATGGGATGAGATCCAACAGGCGATGAAGCCTAGACGGCAATCATCGTGACTCCCAACGACGGCAACTCCTCCGCGACTCCTTGCGCCAATCGTAGTGTCAGACTCTCCAGATACGACAGCCCTTTACTCTGATCGAAATTGTATGAAAGCTTTCGCATTCCCTCTTGGCGTCGTGCTCATCGCAACGTGGTCGCAAGTCTTGCTGGCTCAACCGGCCGCCGACTCGCCGCGACGAACGTGGAAGGTCGACGTGATCGAAAAGGCGGGCGGCAGCGTGGTGGCCGTTTTCTGTGAAGGGAAAGATCATACGGTAAATTCAGGCAGCGGTTCGATCATTCACCCCAGCGGTTACGTGCTCACCAACGACCATGTCGTGCAAGACCGAAAAGGCGTGGTGCTGGTCCGCGGGCAACCGCCCTTGCCTTACCGCACCGTCGGCCGCTTGTGGGACAAAGACCTGGCCCTGATCAAAATTGAAGCTCGCCAACCGTTGGTGGCCGTGCCGCTGGGCCGCAGCAACGACGTAGTCGCCGGCGAGCCGATTCTCGTAGGCGGAAATCCCGGCGGTCGAGGAATCGTGTTTTCATCCGGCATCGTCAGCTCCGCCGAAGTCATGACCGACATGTCGGCCTTGACCATGGCCTATTTTCCGGACGACGCCCGCGACCGTTTCATTCAGTTCGACGCCGCCAGCAATCCCGGCAATTCCGGCGGCCCAGTGATCAACGCCGAAGGCCGCCAGATCGCCGTCGTGGTGGCCAAGGTTCTGAAAGAACAAGACATCAACTATGCCATTCCCATCGACCGTGCCCGGCGGGCAATGCGCGATTTGCTGCTCCCCGAACAGCGCGGCAATTTTTGGACGGGCATTGAGCTGGACGTCGCCACCAATACGATCGCAGGCGTGCCGGAAAACAGCCCCGCGGCGGCCGCCGGCCTGCAGCCGGGCGATACCATTACCTCGCTTGCCCAACAGCCGGTCGCCAGCGACGTCGATTTTTACGTCGGCCTGGTCGGTCGCAAGGCCGGCGAGGAGTTGGCGGTCGAGTACACGCGCGCAGAAGAATCTCACGCGGCATCGTTGACCTTGGCCGAATATCCGGCCACGCCGGGCCTCAGTGCCGATGGCCGCACGGCGGGACTGCAATATCGGGTTTACCTCGGACGTTTCACGCGCGGCCCGGACGTCAGCAAGCTCAAGCCGCTCGTGGAGGGCAAAGCCCCGCAGCCGCGGTTGGACCAAATCACCGGCGCGCCCGCCGACGACTATGCCGTGGTCTTCGAGGGCTACTTGGAGATTCCGGAGACGGGCGTCTGGACTGTGGCCGTCGGCTCCGACGACGGCAGCCGAGTGTTTGTCGACGGCAAGTTAGCCGCCAACAACGACGGTCCGCATCCCATGCAGTGGAGCATCGGACGCGAGCGGTGGCAAAAGGGATTGCATCCGGTTCGCATCGAGTTCTTCGAAGCCACCGGCGACGAAGAACTACAATTCGCACTCAGCCGTGACGGCTCCGACGAGCGGCTCGAGCCCAAGTTCTTTCACGACACAGAACAGCCGGCCGAAAAGTAACGGGTCAAATCTGCCGCGGCGTTTAAAGCGGAGTAGCCGCGCAGCGGCGGCAGACTTTAGCCGTGGGCGTTAGCCCACGGGACCGATGCCGAGGAGATACAAAGCCGCGTAGCGGCGACAGAAATACAGACCGACCTCTGTCGCCGCTACGCGGCTTTGACAGATCTTGATTACGTCCACCGTGGGCTTGCGCCCACGGCTAAACTCTTTCGTCGCTGCGCGACTGACGCCGCTTGGATCAAAAATCAGCATCAACGCTGGATCGAGTAGCACGCTGATTTTCGAGTATGGCAGGCTCGGACAAGCGAGTGGAATGAGCGCCGGCCCACAAAATGGCCGAACATGGTGGACCGGCGAAGCGCAAGCTCGCTTGTCTCACCCCACACCAGCAACAGAGCTTCAAACACTAACCAAAGCCAATATGCCTTTACTTCGTGCGCCGCTCGGGTTGTAATCGGGGCCATGAGCGATGCCGCCGTCCCAGACGCCAGTCGACCCGAGGGCACCGCGCCCTACGATCCCTACGCTTTGCCGCCCGATGCCTTGCGCGAGCCGCCACACAGCCTGTGGACCGCGCTGAAGCAAATCGGCCCGGGCATCATCCTGGCGGGCAGCATCATTGGCACGGGCGAACTGCTGCAAACGACCAAGATGGGCGCCGAACATGGGTTTGCCTTCCTGTGGCTAATCCTGTTCAGTTGTGTCTCCAAGGTCTTCATCCAGGTCGAGCTGGGCCGCCACGCGTTGTCGTCCGGCAAGCCGACGCTGGCGGCCCTCGACGCCTTGCCCGGCCCGCGCCTCGGCACCCACTGGCTGGTCTGGTGGTGGTTCTTCATGTTGCTGGCCACGGTGTTTCAACTTGGGGCGATGGTGGGCGGCGTGGGGCAAGCCATTCACCTGCTGTGGCCGCAAAGCAATGAGGCCATCGTCGCCTGGTTGCAGCCCATCTCGCCTTATCTGGCGGACAAATTTACCGAACATCCCTCTTATCCCTGGGCGGCGCCTACGGCGCTGGTGGCCATCGGCTTGCTTTTGAGCGGCGGATACAAGCGCATTGAAGTGATTACCACGCTGCTGGTCGTCGCCGTGACTGGGGTGACGGTCGTTTGCGTGCTCGTGCTGCCTTTCACCGGCTTTTCGATACCGTGGCCGGACGTCGGGCGCGGGCTACTCGTCTCGCTGCCCGCCGACGGACAGGGCGTGGCGATTGCGTTTTCGGTGTTTGGCATCACGGGCGTCGGCGCATCGGAGCTCTACGCCTATCCCTACTGGTGCCTGGAGAAAGGTTATGCGCGGTTCACGGGCGTTCGCCAGGAGAACGATGCCTGGGCGCACCGTGCCCGCGGTTGGCTGCGCGTGATGTATCTCGACGCCTGGGTGAGCATGCTCGTCTTCACGGTGGCGACGGTTTCCTTTTACTTCATGGGAGCGACCGTGTTGCACAAGCTGCACCTCGTGCCGGAAAAGAAGCACATGATGGAGCGGCTGGCGCAGATGTACGTACAGGCGTTCGGCCATCCCTTGACCAAGACGCTGTTCTTGATCGGCGGCAGCGTGGTGCTCTTCAAAACGTTGTACGTGGCCACCGCCAGCAACAGCCGCCTCTCCGCCGACTTCGTCAGCCTGGCAAGGTTCACCAGCTACGCCGACGCCTCGGCGCGCGTCCGTTGGATCAATCGCTTTTGCGTTTTCTATCCGCTATTGGCGTTGGTCTTGTTCTTCGCCTTTGGCGACCCGGCCTTCATGGTATTGCTGGGCGGATTTGCCCAGGCAGTAACGCTGCCGCTGATCTCCGGTGCGGCCATTTACTTGCGCTACAAGCGCACCGACCGTCGCCTGGCGCCCTCGCTGTTTACCGACATCTGCGTCTGGATCGCCTTCTTATTGATTGCTGCCGCCGCGCTCTATTCCGCGCCGATCGGCATCCAGGATCTCTGGAAAAGCCTGCTCGAAAGCCTGCCGTTCGTGGCACACTGATCCCAGCGCGTTTTTCGTAAAGTAGCAGGCACGCTCCGCCGTGCGGTCGCCGCGGAAAGCAAATCTTCATTAGCTCGCGAAACGATCGTCGCTCTTTGCCGCACCGCCGATGCCACAGTCCCCTTGGATCAAGCACCGCGAGCTTAACGCGCCTTCGGCGACGGCTAGCAAGGGGGGCAGGGCAGGTAGACGGTAGACAGTAGATGGGGAATGACACAGTGACGCCGAGACACGGGGGAAGCGGAGAGCGCCCTTCGTTAGGACTTCGAGTAAACAGGCTGTTAGAGCAATCCGGAAATGAGTTCGCCTTCGGCAGCCAGATAGACGGGTCGATTGTCGGGCGTGAAGATCGGTTTGGAGCGGTCGATGCCGAGGAACTCGTAGAGCGTGGCTGCGTAGTCGTCGGGCGTGTGCGGGCGGTCTTGGACAAAGCCGCCGTCGCGGTCGGTGTATCCGATCACTTGCCCTCCCCGGACGCCTGCTCCGGCGAAAACGATCGAGTAGGCGTTGGTCCAATGATCGCGCCCCTGAAATTGATTGAGCTTCGGCGTGCGGCCGAATTCGGTGACGAAGCAGACCAACGTTTCGTCGAGCAGGCCGCGCTCGTGCATGTCGCCCACCAGCGCGGCAAACGCCCGATCGGTGCTGCCCATCATGCACCAGTGGGCGATTCCATAACGGCCTTCTCCGCCGGCCTTGTTGCGAATCGTGCCGCAAGAACCCGGCGCGTAGATCAGATCGTGGTGGTCCCAGTTCATGTTGAAGCCGCCCGGCGTCAGCTTGGTTTCCGGCTCGCGGACGTCGAGCACCACGAACCGCACGCCCTGTTCGATCAGCCGCCTACCTAGCAAATAACACTGACCGCGATGGCCGCGACCGTAGCGCTCACGAACTTCGTCCGGCTCGCGCGCCAGCTCAAAGGCGGCCTGCGTCTTGGGGTTGCTCAACAGGTCGAACGCCTTGACGTAAAACTCGTCCATGCCGCCGGCAGGCAGGCCCGGCGATGTCGCCAGCAGACCAAGGTTCAAGCTGCTGAGCAGATCTTGGCGATCGCGGAACCGCTCCGGCGCGATGCTGTCGAGCAAGCGAAGATCGGGCACACGCCACTTGGGATCGGCCAGATCGTGGCCGGTCGTCTTGAACACTTTGTAGCCCGGCGAAAGAAAGCCGTGGGTCGTCATGTACGACTGCTCGCCGTTGCCTGGCGCCATGATGTAGGGCGGCAGATACCCGCACGGCGAACCGATCAACTTGGCGACGACGCTTCCTACGTCGGGCATCGTGATCGGTCCTCCCGGCCGAAAGCCCGACAAGAGATATTGGCTGCCATCGGGATGTCCGCCGACGCTCACCCGGTGGTGCATCGAGCGGACCACCGCCAGTTTGTCGGCATGTCGCGCTGTATGGGCCAGCAGTTCGGTGAATTGAATGCCCGGTACGTTGGTGTCGATGGGCTTAAACGGGCTGCGATGTTCGGCGATTGCCGCGGGCTTAGGATCCCAAGTATCTATATGGGACAGGCCGCCCTGTTCGAAGACGACGAGCACGTGCTTGGCCCGCCCGCGCGCTGGCAGGGGGCTGGCGGAGGAAGACTGCACGGACATCCCGGCGGCGATGCCCAAACCGAGAAAGCTCCGCCGCCCAATTTTGCCGCTAAAACAGCGCATTTCGCTCCCTGTCGTGAATCGTTGGCAAGCCTGGCCCGAAGGTCGGTGAAACGGGCGTTTGCCAATCGCCCTATTGTAGACACGCGGTGCATTCTGGTGAGAGCAAATCGTCCGCAAGCGGCGAATTCATGAGGATATCCAAAGCTTCCCTGGAACGCGGCCCGGCGGTACGCTGGCGGAATGCGACGGCCCCAGTTCAGTTTGAGTGCGGCGTTTTGGGCGACGGCCGCCGTCGCGTATGTGGCGGCTCTTTGCTCGAATCTCATTCAGCAAAGTCTGCCCGGCCTGATTGCGACGCTGGCAGCACATTCTGCCGTATGGTTCGCCATTTGGCTTTATCGCCTGCGCCATTGGCAAGACCCATTTGACGCAGATGCAGCATGAAGGCCCACGAACCACACGATGACGCCTTCGATAACGCGCGAACGTTCTCGCTGCCATTTCTCTTCCGCATCATTTCGATGATCGCTTTCGCAATCTCCTGGCCGCTTTCCATTGCTAACTCGCCGCCGTACGTCCTCACCAGAACGCTGGCGGCGATCGGTTTTGTCCTAGCTTTGGTCGTCGGCTACAGGCGGCATGGGCCGTTGTTCGTTCGCGTCGGCATTGGCATCGCGTTCTTTGGCGGAGCGCTGTCAGTAGCCGTGTATTCAGGCAGCGCCGCGTCTGTCTGGCAGGCGCCTAGCGAAGGCAGACATCCCTTTGACGACTTCGGCGGCTTCTTGGCCGGGACCGTATTGGTGCTCGTCTTCCCGATCGTGCTGGGAATTTTGGTGCTTCTGCTGCGTGCCTGGACCTGGTCAGCGCATGATCGGATGATTTACACGTCTTCAACCGGCGGAAAGGAGGTATGACAGAAAGATTACCAGAGAGAAAAATGAGCAGTGCAAACTCAATGCGGCCGGTGCCCGATATTTTTCTGTCCAGTAATTTTTCTGTCATATTTCTTGTGGCCAATGCACGAACTGTCGAGCAGGGCACCCCAGAATGAGATCCAAACCCAACCCAAACGGTCGTTATGCCGCCAAGCTCCTGTTTCAGTTCAAAGTGAGCGGCGCTGGATGGCAAAACAAGCGGCGGCTGTGCGAGGAGCGAATCATTCTGCTCAGCGCGGCATCGGCCCGCGCGGCGTTAACGATGGCCAAGAAGCGAGGACGCGCGTCGCAACACTCCTACGACAACTCGGACGGTAACCGCGTCAACTTTCAATTCGTCGGCGTGCTGGACCTGCTCGAGCTCGGCGTGGAATGCGACGAGGACGAAGTTTGGTACGAAATCAACGAGCGCCTTTTGCCCATGGAACGCAAGACCGCCATCATTCCGCCTGAGCGCGATCTTTGTGCCATTCGCAACGAGCGGCAGCGGACGGGTCAGGGGTAAGCTCGAATCGTCTTGGCACGATCTGACGCGGATTGGCCGCTCCCGCCCTGCGTTACTTTTTCGCGCGGAAGTCGGGGTTCACGGTCGGCATGGCAGCGTCGACGGCCTCTCGCCAGACGTGAAGACGAGCGCGCAACTCCGCGGCCTTATCGGGCTGCTTCTGAGCCAGATCGTGCTTCTCGGAAAAATCGTTGCGGAGGTCGTACAATTCGAGGCGATCGTCCTCGAAGTATTCCAAAAGCTTCCAGTCTCTTGCGCGGACGGCGCCCACGGGCGTCGTGGTGTGGTAGTAATGCGGGTAGTGGAAGAACAACGCTTCCCGCTCCAGTGTCGCCGCCGGATCCTCGAGCAGCGGCGTGAGATCCACGCCGTCGTTGGCCTGGGATACAGGTGGCAGCCCGGCCGCGTGGACGCAGGTGGGAAAGAGATCCGTGAGCATGACCGGCTCCGAGCAGACTGCGCCTTGAGGAGTCACGCCCGGCCAACGCACGATGAGCGGCACGCGGATGCCGCCTTCATAGAGCGATCCTTTGCCCGAGCGAAGTGGAGTATTGTCGGTGACGGGCACGTTGCGGCCGTTCATCTTCTCCATGCCAACGAATCCGCCGTTGTCGCTGGCAAAAATCACGATGGTGTTCTGCTCGAGACCGCGTTCGTGCAGGTGCTTCAGCACGCGGCCCACGCTATCGTCGAGGCTTTTCACCATGGCGGCATAGACGGTGTTCTGGTGGTTCAGGCCGGCGCGGCCCTTCTGCTCGAACGGTTTGACGTCGGCGGGCTTGGCCTCAATGGGCGTGTGGACCGCGTGATGGGCCAGGTAGAGAAAGAAGGGCTGATTGTCCGCACGGTCGATTATGGCGAGGGCCTCGTCGGTAAGGCGGTCGGTGAGGTACTCGCCGGGGCGGCCGAACTCCAGGTGGGGCACGTAGCGAAACTCTTTGCCGTATCGCCCCTCACCGCGGTACGGCCAGAAAAACGTCTCGGGCGCTCCCCACAGCGTGCCACCGACGTTCAGGTCAAAGCCGTGCGTCTCCGGATAATGTCGGGCATCGCCGAGGTGCCACTTGCCAACTAGCGCGGTCAAGTAGCCGGCGCCTTGCAGGTGTTTTGCCAAGGTGGTTTCCGTGTGCGGCAAGTCGTGACGCGACACGGCCTGCAACAGCTTGCGGTTCTTCGGTCCAGCGAGCGATCCTTCCGACCAGATCGTCATCCGCAGCCGCGCCGCGTGCCTGCCGGTCATGAGGGTGGCGCGAGTCGGCGAGCAGACCGACATGGCATAGGCATCCGTAAAGCGCACGCCATCGCGGGCCAAACGATCAATGTTCGGGGTCTCGTGAAAATCCGCCCCATAGCAGCCAACGTCCGCCCAACCGAGATCGTCGGCCAAGATGACGACCACGTTCGGTTTTGCAGCGACAGCCGCCGACGGAAAAGCGAAGGCAATGCAGGCGGGAGCGATGACAGAAAGATTACCAGACAGAAAAATGAACAGTGCTAACTCAATGCGGCGGGCGCCCGATGTCTTTCTGTCTGGTAATTTTTCTGTCATTTTCCTGGTGGTCGATGCACGACTCTTTACGCGTAATCGCACGATCTGCGAAGGTGGCATCGGCTACACGAGCGCCGGGTTCTGCTATACTAATATCATGGAAACAGCCATTTGCAACGTCCGTGATATCGATGCAGGCCAACGTCGCTGGATTGAAGCGGTCGTAGGGCAACCGCTCCAGGACCATCAACAGGTGATGATTCAGGTCATCGACGTGGGCGTCGAACCTGACCTTGCTTTACGCAATGAATCGCTCGCCGAGGCAAAAGAAATTGCGCGTCGGGGTCGCGAAAACGCGGCAAGGCAGAATGTCACCGAAGACGAGGTGGACGCTGCCCTCAAAGATGCGAAACGGCATTTGCGAAGCCGATGATGCGCGTCGTGCTCGACACAAACGTGTTAGTGAGGGTGGTTGCCTCACCGCATGGCCCGGCCGCTGATCTCTTCGAGTGCCTGGGCGCCAACGATTTGCTCGTCACATCCGCTGCGTTGCTCTCGGAGCTGACTGAGATATTGGCATACGACCGCATACGCAAACTGCACGGGCTTGACGATGTGGACATAAATCGCTTTGTCGACCGCGTCGCAATTGGGTCGTTAATCGCCGCTCTCGAATATCCCCTGATGTCGGTCGTCTTGGCTGATCCGGATGATGACGCTGTCGTGGCGACCGCGGTTGCCGGCCGCGCAAATGTGATTTGCACGCGCAACAAACACTTGCGGGACCCAGACGTTCTCGCGT
The DNA here is from genome assembly GCA_035694685.1 of Pirellulales bacterium. GTDB lineage: Bacteria > Planctomycetota > Planctomycetia > Pirellulales > JAICIG01 > DASSFG01. The sequence continues at coordinate 1,256 of DASSFG010000778.1, read as the reverse complement.
ATTGCGCCGCGCACTCGATTCGTGTGGCAGATGATTTGGAACTGCTCCGGGAACTCAGGGCGCGCGACGCGGGAGGCTGCCGACTTGACCGATAAAGATTCGGGCCAATTCATACACTGCCTTCGTGGTATTTTTGACCGTCAGCGCCGAGCGCCGGCGTTGCGTATCTCCTCAGCGGGAACTTCGAGCACGCTGTAGGGATGAAGGGCCAGGATGTAGACGTTGCCGTTTTTTGCCTCACAAACTCCCATGATGACGTATTGAGTCGTCGTCGTGCCGTCCTTCAGCTTCACAAATCCGGCGTGGAAGGGAAGCGTCTTGCCGTCTTTGTCTTTGAATTCGGTGAAGTCCGGATTGCGGACTGCCACCGTACCGAGGTCGACCGGGTGCGCGTCGGGCGGCCGGTAACGCACCAGGTGCAGCAATTGAATGCCTTCACTTTTCTCCGTGATCGCACACCAGGCCGAACCCGATGGCCCTACGCACATCGCGCGGCAATCGACTTCTTTGGCGCCCGGAATCAATTCGCCAAGCGATCGGCCGGCCAGCACGTCGCCCTCGCCGGTCAGGTCGTAAGCAAACAAACCGTTGCCGCTCATCGGCTGCGCGTAGAGCGTTTTGCCGTCGGGTGAAATGTCCCAGTTGATCGGGTCGGGGTTCGGCGTGAGCGCCAATCGCGACCCGGCGGTCGGCGGCTTACCGTCGATCGTCTGCTTCAGCCGCTCCAACTTGTCGCTGCGCGGGTCATAACGGGCGATGTCGCCGCCCAGGATCGGATGGTAGGCGCGGCCCAGATAATCGACCACGATGAAGCCATAAAAATGTTCGGTGTCCATCAACTGGCGGTATTGCCCCGTCTTCAAGTCGAGAATCAGAAAGATCGAGTTCTCGCCAGGACCGGGGCGGTGGTCGGAGCAGGTTGAAATGTACGCCACGCCGCGCGACTCGTCGGGCGTAATGCTGTTGATGCCGTGATGCGGGACGGGAATGGGATAAACCTTGGTTTCTCCGGTCGCCGGGTCGTACACCATCGGATAGCCGCCGGGGTAATCGGTCCGCTTCTCGCCTTCTTTCGGATAGCCCTGCTTCGTGCCGAAGTAGATCCGGCCGCTGGCCCCGACGTTGTTGCGGGTGTGGATCTTGGACTGGGCGGCGAATCCGGTCGCGGTCGTGCCGATCTCCTTCTGGGCGTCGACGACCACCGTCCTCCGGCCAGTCGCCGGGTCGAAATCGACGAGGTACGCGTTGGCACCGTA
>DASSFG010000777.1:0-7161 GCA_035694685.1 Pirellulales bacterium | reverse complement strand
CCCCGAGAATCTTTCGTCGGCCATCGACCAAACGCAGTTAGAAGCAGATGACAATGACCAGGATGCGGCTGCACTCGTCCAAACGGTCCGCGACCAATTACGGGTCGATCTGAAACCGCCTGACGCGGCAGGTGTCGAGACCATGATCCTACGCTGGACCGGAACACCAACTGCTTCGTGCTCAAGGCTTCTCAATCTGTTAGCGCGTCGGTTCGTGGAGCAATTTGCCAATCGTGACGTGGGTGCTTCGGAAGCTGCCTATGCCGCGGCACGAGAAGCGCGAGTCGAGGCGGAGACCGCCGTCGACGACAGCCGGCAAAGGTTTGAATCGGCACTCGTAGCGTTACAGTCCCGACGGCCGGAAGCGATCGCGGCAGTTCCGTCAAAGCGTGAGCCGACTCTGGCGCCGCGGCCGGCGCCCGGCATTTCGCCTGATCGAAACGGCTTCGTGCTGCTCGAGCAGCAGTTGGCCGACTTGGAAAATCGTAGGCAGACACTCGCGGAGAGGTTGATGCCCGAGCACCCCGAGATGCGAGCGCTCGAGGCAAAAATCGACTCTTTGCGGGCGCGTCTCGGCGGTGCTCTCGTGTCGGAAACGTACGTGGCACGCGAGCTTCAACCGCACCCGGTTGCCGCCGATCTTTCATCGCCGCCGGACATAGCGGCGACCAGGGAAGTCGTGAGTTTGGCCCAAGCGTTGTTGGGGGCCCAGAGCGACTATTCGTCGGCCGCCGAGCACGAACGCGCGTGCTGGGAGGCCCTTTGTGCGGCCCGTAATCGGTTGGTCGCCGAGATCGAGCCCTGCCCGGAATTGCCAGTAGCCGAGCGAGCCGGCTGGCCCAGGCGGCTTGTGGCATCGCTGACTGCCTTGCTCTGTGGCGCATTGGTGCGGGTGATGTGGCCGGTTCGACGCTTGACCTTCAGCACGGCCGAAGAGGTGCGCGCTGCGACGCGGCTGCCCGTCGTCGTCATTACGCGGGCGTCTTTGAATTGACCCTTGAGATTGTAGGCGCCGCCCAAAATCTGCCGATTGTAAGCAAAGTGCGGGCGCATCGAGGCGCCGTTGGCAAGCCCCTCCGGCACGACGCAGGAACGCAGCATGTACGAGTCGTTTTTCCAATTGAAGCAACGTCCGTTTGCCGCGGCGCCCCGCGTCGATCGCTATTTTCCGGGCACGGCGATCGAAGCGGCCCGGCAGGCCCTGGTCAGGGCGATCGACCGCGCCGAAGGCGCTGGCCTCATCGTCGGTCCCACCGGCTCCGGAAAGACGCTTGTTTGCCATCTCTTGGCCGAACAGTTCCGCGGACGTTTTGCCGTAGCGCTTTTGTCGAACGGCCACCTCGACACGCGGCGCGAACTATTGCAGGCCATCTTGTTCGAGCTGGGCCTTCCCTATCGACGTTTGGAAGAAGGCGAGCTGCGGCTTTCACTGATCGATTACATTTCCAATGAGCAGCACGCCCGAGAGGGCCTGCTGCTTTTGGTCGATGAGGCACATACGTTGCCGCCGCGACTGCTGGAAGAGATCCGGCTGATTGCCAACGTCGTCCGCCACGGACAAAGCCGGGTGCGGCTGATTCTGGCCGGCAATCCCAGCCTGGAAGAAGCTTTGGCCGACCCCCAACTGGAAGCACTCAGCCAGCGCGTGGCGACGCGTTGTTACCTGGAGGGCCTTGACCACGCTCAATCGCAGCAATACGTGCTGGCCCAGTTGACGGCCGTCGGCGCCGACGGGCGGCAGACGTTTCTGCCCGACGCACTGGAAGCCGTTTATCGCGCTACCGACGGCATACCGCGGCTGATCAACCAGGTGTGCGACCACGCTTTGATACTGGCATTCGCCGGTGGGCGACGTCAGATTGGCCGGGCGGGCATCGAAGAAGCCTGGTCCGATTTGCAACAGTTGCCGATGCCCTGGGCCGAGCCACAACGCCTTCCGGCTCACGCGACCTCCGACGCAGGCGGCATGATCGAGTTCGGCGATCTCCATGACGACACGCAGCGCCAGGCCGCGGGCCAAACTCCACTGGTCGAGGTGCCGTTCGACGACGATCTCTTTGCGCCAGCCGGCAAGGTCAGCGCCGCTGCCGAAGCCACGCTCTTGATGCACCAAATCGACGATCACCTCACGGAAATGGCAAACGACTTCATCGTCGTCGCCTCTCCGCAGGCCTTTCAGCCCGCGGCGCCGGTCACCGTGAACCCGTTCGACGAGTTTTTCGACCACGAAGAAGTGCTTGTCGATCGTTATTCATTGGCCGAGCCAGGCGCCCTGGCGGGAGTGCAGCATGTCGAAAGCGACGAAGGCCGCACGCTGGCGGCGTTGCTGGAAAGCTACGTCCAATCGAGCGCTCCTGAACTGGCAGTAGTCTTGGGCTACCCAGTTGATGACACGAAGCGATTGGTCGTTTCGACCGTTGCCGAGCGAGGCTGGTTTCAATCGACGACCGTCGATTCAATTGAACCGCCGGGTACGATCGGCGTTTCACCGATCGAACCATCGGCCTTCGACGACGTTGACGATGAACCACAGGCCGATTCGCCGGAGAGCGGATGGGCGGAGTCGCCGGCCGTGCCGCTCGTGCGTGCCATACCCTACGCCACGGAGGACGACGACTTGATGATTGTCGAGGAAGATCCTTGTCCAGAGATACGCGTACACTCAGCGCCGCCGGCCCGTCGCGTTCGCCGCCAGGAGTTTGGGCAATTGTTCTCGTCACTTCGCCGCGGCTAAGCTCTTATGACGTCACAAAGCATCGACCAGGCCGTCGCAACGAGCACACATCGGCCGATGAGCCTATTGCTGCAGGCGTTAAAACAGATCGAATCGAAGCCGCCTGCCGAAGAGCGGCTTGAGCCGGCGCCCGGAGATCCCGGAGCCCTTGTCGAAGTTGCCGCCTCGAAGGAGCAAATCCCAGAGCAGACGCCAGAGGCGCATGAAGGACCGGTGGCCGAGCGTCAAGCCGGCGAGGCGACGTCTGCGACAGTTGTACCAGCGACGGCCGCTGAGTCACGCTTGGCTCCGGCCGATCAAGCCATCGAGCTCATGCGTCGCTACGACGAATCGGAAACCGTCTCTGCGCTGGCCTTCGCCGCTCCCCTTGAATTGGAGCACTTGCCGCTCTTTGCACCGGGCGACGGCCCGCTCAACGATGATCGGTGCCGATTCGCAAAGCGACACCGCCTGGCCGAGGAGGTTGTCGGTTTATTGCCGGACGAATCGCGCGGCGTGATTGCGTTGGTCTCGGCAAGCGGACGGGATGGTTCTGCGGTCGTTTTTGACATCGGCGAAGAGCTTGCAGCGCTCACGGCAAGAAACGTGCTAGTCATTCATGCCCAGCCTGCAGCATCGATGGGCGGAGCTACCTTCAGCGACGCAATGACGGGCCGTGCTTCGTGGCGCCATGCGCTGGTGCAGGAACCCGGCAGCCGACTCGGTCGAATGCCACGGGGCGCCGCGCTCCAAGCAGGTGCCAATTCACGCGGGCTGTACAAGCTCTGGGACGAAATTGGCGAAGAATTTTCGTTCGTGCTATTCGACCTCGGCGGCGACGGCGACTACGTCATGCCGATCTTGGCGACCTGCGATGCGGCATTCATCACCGTTCGGCTGAACGACACGCACCGGAGTGATACGGAACGGCTGCTCGCGGCAATTCGCGGCGCGGGTTGCCAGCCCTGCGGCTGCCTGGTCGTTGGCACCTAGGTCAGGCTTCGTTGCCCGGCCTACGCGGCGAGCGGCTAAACCAGGCATACGCTGCCGCCACCAGCAAAATGGCGCCAGCGGCGGTCACGAACATGGTCGGGTAGTCGGGCAGGCCAAAATGCCGGTACCAGCGCAGCATCTCACCTACCGCTGGCATGCCAACCAGGTTACCGAGGTCGAACATCGACAGCATGAGCGTCGTGCCGAGTCCGCGGTAGCGCAGCGGAAAGGCGCCGCTGCCGCCCGCCACGGCCGCCGGAAACACGAATGCATGCGCGATACCGATGAGCACCGCAGGAAAGGCAAACTGCCACTCGCTCGTTACCAGCAAAAAGCTGAGAATCCCCAGCCCCAGGCTGAGCATGCCACACACGAGCATCGGCCGCACACCCCAAAGCTGAGGCAAACGTCGGATCAGGATGCGAGTTGCAAACGCCGTGGGCGCATAAATCCAAAAGAACACAGCCAGCTTGGGAATCTGTAGCTCGGCGGCGTAGCGCGTGAGAAAAATGGTCGGCAGGCCGAGGCCGAACCCCGCCGCCGCGCCGGCCCACAAGACCGCGCCCGGGTGATAGCGACGGATGACGAGCAGCATCGGCGGCTGGCGCCGTTTGCTCCGCGCGCCGTCGCCGCGCGTGGCGAACCACGAAAAAACGAAACCCGCCGCCGTAATGGCGGTCACCGTCAGGAAAAGATGACGTATGTGACTCGGGTCCAACTCTCGGTAGTTCAGCAGCAGGTCGCCGATTTGCGTGCCGATCATCATGCCGATAAAACCGGACGTGCCCAACGTGCCGATAACCTCGGCCATACGGGCGATCGGCGCTCGACCGGAAATATACGTAATCGAGGCCCCGAAAAAGCCGGAAACACTGGTCTGAAAGAGTACACGCAGTGTATAGATCAGCGGCCCGTCAACCGTGGTCACCGCCAGGTGAGCGGCACAACTGACGATCAACAGGCCTGACGACCAAAGCCAAATACGACGCGGGCCGTAGGTATCAATGCCGCTCCCCTGTGCCAGTCGCATGAGCAGGCTGCCGACCATGCCAGCCGCCACAATCCAACCGAGATCGACCTCGTCGCCGCCCAGGAACGAGACGAAATCGCCATAACGGTAAAGAATGCTGACGGCCACCATCGTCGACGTATTTGCCGCATATGTGAGCCAGAATGGCTTGCCGAAGGCAGCGCCATCCGCGGCCTCTGCCAGCGGCGCGCCTGGGCGCAGCGACTCAGGCGGCGTGGTTTGGGGAGCAAGGGCAGTCGCAGGCGGGGGCATTTCAGCCGTCGGTGGGATGGCAAGAGGCACAGGTGATTATACCGCACCGGGAAAGCGGGCACAGCAAGCGGACTTTACGCTAACCAGGAGCTTTGTCGCCACAGCCAGGTTCGCGCCATCACAACGGCTGGCGTGGCAGCAGATGCGCCGCGGCGGTAAAATGCTATTGTCCCGCGACGTATGCGAGGAATGCACTTTATGATCCAAAAGGCCACAGCGAAAGAGGAACTGAATCCGGTTATCATGGAGGTTGAAACCGACCCCGTGATATGCGCAGAAGTAGCCGCCCGGCACCGACGCTGCCAGGATAACTACCGTTGGCTGCAAGCTCATGCGGAAGAAGCGTATTCGCACCGTGCGAAGTACATATGCATTTCGGGACAAGAAGTGTTCGTTGCCGACTCTGCTGAGGGGGCCTGGCAAGCGGGCAAAAGCGCCCGCCCCGGCGACGATGGTCGATTCGTACTGTATATACCGCTGGAAAAATTGCCGCGAATTAGAGGTTACCGCAATGCGTGAGCAAGCTGGCGAGCGAATCAATCCAGTCGTGATGGAAATCGAGACGGATCCGGCCACCTGCGCCGAAGTTGCCCGGCGGATGGATCTCTTCGAACGCAACTGGAGTTGGTTGGAGGCCCATGCCAGCGAAGTCTATTCACATCGCGGCAAGTTCCTTTGTATCTCCGGGCAAGAACTGTTCGTTGGCGACACGGTCGAAGAGGTGCTCCGTGCGGCCAAAGCGGCACATCCGGACGACGATGGTCGCTTCACGCGATACATTCCGAAGGAGAAGGGGCCCCGAATTTATGCGTATTAATGGTGCCTGGCGAATCTGCGATGACCAAATCACCCGGCCAACCGTCGTAGGCGAAATCGAGGACGCACACGGAAATTGGCTAGAAGTTCTTTTTTTGGCGGATTGCGGCGCAGATCGCACCGTGTTCAGCACTGACGTTTTCCGGGCGCTTGGTTTCCCCCCAATTCATTCTGAAGACGCCGTGACCGGCATCGGAGGCGTCACGAATACGTTTGAGTTTTCCTCCGTGCTGCGAATGCGCCGATCGGATGGTGTTCCAATCATCTTTCGAGCACGATTCGCGGCGGTTGCCGGCTCATCGCTCCTCGACATGAGTGTATTAGGACGCGATATTACTAACCTCTTTACCCTCATTATTGACCGTCCTGGCGATGCCGTGTGCCTGCTCTCGCGTGGCGAGGTTTATCAGGCATAAGCCGCTAGCTCCGAAGGCCCCCACATTGTCCAACGCCGACAAAACGCTCGTCATGACGGCGACGTACAACGAAATCGATAATTTGCCGCTGCTGGTGGCGGAAGTCTTTCAGCATGCGCCGGACGTCGACATGCTGGTGGTCGACGACAACTCGCCCGACGGCACAGGCAAGTGGTGTGACGAACAAGCCCAGAAAGATGCCCGCCTGCACTGCCTGCACCGCCAAGGAAAGCTTGGGCTGGGCAGCGCCATCATTGCCGGCATGCGGTATTCAATCGAACATGGATACAAACACCTGCTCAACATGGACGCGGACTTCAGCCATCATCCCAGGTTCCTGCCGCAGCTCATCGCGGCCATGGATCCACCCGACGGTCCACCCGTCGACGTAGTGATCGGTTCTCGCTATGTTCCGGGCGGCGGCATCGAGGGATGGCCGCTCAAACGGCACCTGATGAGCCGCGGTGTCAACCTTTATACCCGTTGGTTCCTCGGCCTCGAGTCCAAGGATTGCAGCGGAGGTTATCGCTGCTACCGCGTAGAAAAGTTGGCCCAGGTTGATTTCGACGCCTTTCTATCGCACGGATATTCGTTTCAAGAAGAGATGCTCTGGCGCTTAAAGCGGCTCGGATGTCGGTTTGGGGAAACACCCATTTTATTTGTCGACCGCGTCCGCGGCAGTTCGAAGATCGACGCCCGCGAATCAATTACGGCCCTGCGGGTGATTTTTACGTTGGCTCGAAAGAACTGGTTAAAAGGATGAAGGATGAGAGATGAGGAATAAAAGAGCGTTCTTTATTTCCTGATCCCTCATCCTTCATCTCTCATCCTTCATCCTTATGACGTCCATCCTTGTCACCGGCGGCGCCGGTTTTATCGGTAGCCACTTGATCGAGCGCTTGCTGGCCGAGCGCGACGAGCCGATCGTCTGCCTCGACAAC
>DASSFG010000776.1:0-4145 GCA_035694685.1 Pirellulales bacterium | reverse complement strand
AGACGCGGCTATGTCCTCACCGGCCGTGTGCTTTCAGCGGTGGCGGGCTACACCCCCCGCATTACAAAAATGGTCGGACTGAGGACGCCCCTGGTAATCCAGCCGCTGCAAGCCTGCGTGACCGAGCCGCTCAAGCCGTGGCTCGATCAGATCGTCGTCTCGGCCAACCTGCACCTGTACGTCAGCCAGTCGTCGCGCGGCGAGTTGGTAATGGGCGCGTCGCTCGATCCTTACGAGCTGCACTCCGAACGTTCGACCCTCGACTTTGTCGAAGGCCTGGCGGCACACCTGCTCGATTTGTTTCCCTTCTTGTCGGACGTGAAGGTGAACCGCCAATGGGCGGGCATGTCGGACATGACGCCCGACTTTTCGCCCATCATGGGCAAGACGCCGGTCCGCGGGTTCTATCTGGACAGCGGCTGGGGTACGTGGGGCTTCAAGGCCACGCCCGTTTGCGGCACGACGATGGCCTATACCGTCGCGCACGATCAGGACCACGAATTGATCCGCCCCTTCCGCCTCTCGCGCTTTGCCGAGTACGAGTTGGTGGGCGAAAAAGGCGCGGCCTCGGTGGGGCACTAAAGTAGACACGCGGAAGAACCGAGGCGCGGGAAAATAGGCGGTGGCTGGGGCAGAGACGCGGCTGCCGTGTGTGCTACACCAAAAGGTTACGAGGCTTTGCCAATGGACTACCGAACCGTTCAACCCTTTCTTTCGTGTTTCGCAATAATCTGGGCGACGGGCCTGAGCCTGCCGGCGGCACTTTGGGCGCAGCCCCCATCACCGCGTCTTTACGAAAATCGTCTGACGACCATCGAGCATCCCAGGCCGTTGTTGGGTGATTATCCCGAGTTCGTTCAGCCGGTCGAAGAGCTCAGGCGCTACGAAGCGCCGCGCCTGGTCGACGACCAAAACGCCGATTTGGAGGTCCGGGCATGGCGATTCTCCTATAATGCCCGTGGCATCATTGAAATGCCAAATCGGCTGGAGGCCGCCAAGACTGCCGTCATCATGGTCCATCCCTGGGGCATCGACGATGGCCAGGGATGGAACACGCCCGAACCGGCCGGCGTGGCCGATTTTTGCACGCCCGAAAAGAACCATCTCGCGGCGCGGCATACGCGTGAGGTGATCGATCCGTTTCTCAAGCGGATGCGCGGGAAGGTGGCGGCGGTGATGTACAGCTTGCCCGGCACGGAAGATCCGATTCGCCGCAAGCTGTATCGCTCGTTCTCGCACCGCCCCAGCGCCGCCGATCGCCTGGCCGGCGCACAAGAGCTCGATGCGAAGTTGAACAGCTTTGTGTATCATGGCCAGCCGCTGCCGGAGACAATCGAGCTCTCGGACGACAAGCCGGTAATGGATTATTTCCGGCAATATCCGGGCCTCGACGCCGGAGCAAAATACAACAACGAAGGTTTCTGGGAGCTTCCCATTCCAGTGACGCGCGATATCGACGTCACGGCCGACGACGTGGTGATCTATGACGCCGCCGGTTACAAACCGCTCAAGGAGTTCTTAGAGCGGCTAGGCGTGCGGCACGTGCTGCTCACGGGCTACGCCACCGATATGTGCTTTTGCCGCACCACGGCGGGCTATGAAAACCTGGCCAAAGACTTCAACGTATTTCTCGTGGGCGATGCGACGCTGGCCACCTTTCCGGCCAACTCCAGCCCGAAGTACGCGACCAACGCCCACATTTCGTTCGCCGCGCTGGAGCATCTGATCACGCAGGTCTCCTGGGTGCGATTGACGAAAGCCGACGGCGGCAAGTTTCCTGAAAACACTAAGTAGACGCGCGGAAGATGTAAGCTCGGGAAAACAGCCGGTGGCTGGGGCAGAGACGCGGCCCCTTTGGAGTGCGGCGATTTATCGCCGCTTTGGGCTGCGGCGGAGCCGCTTTCTTTGATGCAGTCGGTCGGCAACCAAGAACCGGCACGACGAAAGAAAGGTCGCTCCGCGACCGACGAAAGCGGCGATGAATCGCCGCACTCCAAAGATTGGTGCGGCCGCGCAGGGGACGATCCTCAAGATCTGTAGAATAAGGAGGGCGATGCCCCGGTGGGTGGTGCTCCGGGGCATGGCTTGCCCGCAACGCCAACGACACACCTGTTAGGATACTACCGACGCCATGAGCAATCGGTTGGAATATATTCGCTTGTCGCGGAGGTCGTGGCTGGCCACAGCCGGCGTGCTGGCGGCCGGCCGTGCCACAATGTCACGGGCTGACTCTGGTCCGTCCGACAAGGCCCGCATCGCCATTACGTTCGACCTGGAAATGAGCCGCGAATATCCGCGCCGCGGCATGACCGAATGGGACTATGAAAAAGGGAACCTGGACGACGCTACCAAGCAATACGCGGTCGAGGCCGCCAGGCTCGTTAAGGCGGCGGGCGGGCGCATGCACTTTTTTTGCGTCGGCCGAGTGTTGGAGCAGCCGGATGTCGGTTGGCTGAAGCAGATCGCGGCCGATCACGCCGTCGGCAATCACACCTACGACCACGTCTACGTCTTGGCGACGCGGCCGGAGGAGACGCAGTTTCGCTTTCGTCGCGCACCGTGGCTGATCCGCGGCAAATCGGCGGCGGAGGTGATCGAAGAGAACATCCGGTTGACGACGATCGCACTCGGCGAGCGGGCAGGCATCACCGAGGCAGGCTTTCGCACGCCGGGCGGCTTTGCCCAAGGACTCATGGGCCGCGAGGACATACAACAACTCTTGCTGCGGCTGGGCTATACCTGGGTCAGCAGCAAGTATCCAGCGCACCTGGCGGCCCGCGAGGGCGACGCGCCCCCGGCGGCCGTCTTCGATTCCATCGTCGCCGCGCAGCGCGAAGCACAGCCGTTTGTTTATCCCAGCGGCCTGATCGAGCTGCCCATGAGTCCGATCAGCGACGTGAACGCCTTCCGCAGCAACCGCTGGAAGCTGGCCGATTTTCTCAAAGCCATCGAACTGGGCGTGACGTGGTCCATCGAGAACCGTCAGGTTTTCGATTTTCTCGCGCATCCTTCCTGCCTGGTGGTGGAAGACCCAAAGTTTGAGGCCGTCCGTTTGATCTGCGATCTGGTGGGTGCCGCCGGCGACCGGACTGAACTCACCGACCTGACCGCCATCGCCGATGCACACAAGGCGCGAAAAGCTTGAATTTACTTCCCGCGTGGCTTCTAATCGCAGATACGGTCGCGGTGCGCCAGCGCACGCTCAGTCCTGAGCGTAACCGCGTGTCCGATCCTCATCTTCAAGCCGGATGGAGCCCGTCGGTGAAACAGCTCAACGATATGGCGACCTCGTTCACCTGCGGCGATCGGCCTGCGCCGCTCGCTTGCCTGGTCATGCTCGCGTTGCTGTCGATGAGTCTCGCAGTGCGGCCCTGCCAGGCACAAATGATGCTTGCCGTGCCGGCCGCGGCCACACCCGAGGGCGATCCGAATCAGCCGAAGCGGCCGTTCTCGTTGCCCGCACAGAAGACCGAGGTGGCCGATTCGTTGGCCGACTTCCGTCGACTGGCCGATAAGGGCACCTGGGAACGCGCCTTCAAGGCGCTTGAAAAAGTACAGGAGGCCGATCCTAACGCGCTCACGCCCTCGACCGACGGTCTTTACATGCCCACCAGGCTGGTCGTCCGCCAGGCGCTGGCCGAACTTCCTCCGGCGGGCAAGCAAGCCTATCGCCTGTTTCACGACGCCGACGCCAAAGCGCTCTACGATCAGGCGCAAGGCAAAGACGAAATTGAAAAGTTGCGCAAAGTGGTTACCGACCACTTCATTACGTCGGTGGGTGACTCGGCCGCCGATCGCTTGGGCGACATTTACTTTGAGCAGGGTGAAATGGGCAAGGCTGCCGAGTGCTGGCAGGCCGTGCTCAACTGGTGCCCGGAGAGCGCCCTCCCCCGCGTGCGGCTGCTGGTGAAGTCGGCGCTGGCCGAGGCCCGCGGGGGGCATTGGGACGCCTTCGTCGAGTTGAACCGCGAAGTTCATCAGCGTCACAGCGATGAGAGGGTGATGCTCGGTGGCAAGCAAGTTTCGGCCGCGGAATATCTCGACGGCTTTGAAAAGAAGAACCGGACGAGCGAGCAATCGAGCACGGTCGCCGGCGGCACGCCTGCGCCCGATTTTCGCTTGCCGGCCCGTGAGACTCCCGCCTG
>DASSFG010000775.1:0-13075 GCA_035694685.1 Pirellulales bacterium | reverse complement strand
GTAGGTCAGGCTTTCCAGCCTGACGCGCGTCAGGCTGGAAAGCCTGACCTACGCGTCGTTAGTGCTTGTAAGGACAACTTGATGAACCTGCACTTCTTGTTGCGACGTGTTTCCGCCACGGGCTTATTGGCAGCGATTGCGTTGACGTTCTTGACCGACGTGTTGCATGCTGAGGCGGCAAGCCCGCCGCGGCCGAATATCGTGGTGATCGTCGCCGACGATCTCGGCTGGGGCGACGTCGGTTTCCACGGCGCGGCGTTGAAGACGCCGCACCTCGATCGGTTGGCGCGAGAAGGAGTCGAGCTGCGGCAGCACTACGTCGCGCCGGTGTGCAGCCCGACGCGGGCCGCCTTCCTCAGCGGCCGTTATTGGAGCCGCTTCGGCGTCACCGCGCCGCAGAATGAACGCGCGTTCCGCTTCGACACCGTCACGTTGGCCAGAGCGCTCCAATCGCCGGGTTACCGCACCGCCCTGACCGGCAAGTGGCACCTTGGCTCGAAGCCACAGTGGGGGCCGTGCCGGTTCGGCTTCGACCACGGCTACGGTTCGCTGGCCGGCGGCTGCGGGCCGTACGATCACCGCTACAAGATGGGACCCTTCACGCGCACCTGGCATCGCGACGACCAGCTCATCGAGGAAGAGGGCCACATCACAGACTTGATCGCCCGCGAAGCCGTCCGCTGGATCGAAGAGCAAACGGAGGCACCGTTCTTCCTCTACGTTCCCTTCACGGCCGTTCACATTCCGGTCGACGAGCCGCAGCGTTGGCTCGACTTTTATCCGGACGTCGCCGAAGCGTCGCGCCGCCAGTACGCGGCCTGCGTGTCGCACCTGGACGATGCCGTGGGCCGGATCGTCGACGCGCTGGCGCGCACAGGCCGGCGGCGACAGACGCTGCTGGTGTTCTTCAGCGATAACGGCGGCTATCCGACCGCGCGCAACGACGACCCGCTCTATCCCGACAGCGACAAGTACGTCGCCGGCCCGGCCGGCGGCAGCAATCTGCCACTGCGTGGCAAGAAGACGGAGTTGTACGAGGGCGGCATCCGCGTGCCGGCGCTGGTCAACTGGCCGGGCACGCTGAAACCGGGGCAAGCCACCGCTCCGATTCATGTTGTCGACTGGATGCCGACGTTGTGCGGCCTGGCGGGTTACAAGCCGGAGCGAGATCTGAAGTGGGACGGCGAGAATATCTGGCCGGTGCTGAGTGGCGCCGTCGCGGCCCGGCCGCGCGAGCTGTATTGGGCCGGAACAGGCCACAACACCGACGCCGTGCGGCAGGGCGACTGGAAGCTGATCGTCCATCGCAAGCCGGCGGTCCCGGCGGAGCTCTTTAACCTGGCCGAAGACCCCAACGAGCAAACCAACCTGGCGGACGCGCAGCCCCAGCGCATGGCGGCGCTCGCGCAGCTTCTCGCTCGTCTGGCCGAGCGCGATAACGACGCACTGGCCGACAACCAGGAGCCGGATTAGGGACCAAAACATGCACGTTCGCGTCGAATTCACCGGACAACTCCAAACGGCCATCGGTCGAACGAGCGACCGGGTCGAACTGCCGGGGGGCGCCACGGTGGCGATGTTACTCGTGCAACTGGCCCAGCGCTGCGGCGATCCGGTGCGGCCACACCTCCTGAGCGCGTCGGGGCAACTGCAGCCAAGCCTGCTGGTGGCCATCAACGGGACAGCGTCTCCGTCGCAACAGGCAGCGGCGACCGTTTTGCGAAACGGGGACACCGTCGTGCTTTTGCCGCCAATCGCCGGAGGTTAAGCAGCCCGCCGAAAGAGTCTATCAACCGCACGCGCCGCAATGGTGGCCGGTCACTCCTAGAGTCGGTGCTGTCGCCAGAGACTCCAGCCGGGTATACTGCGATGGTAGCTTCTTTATTTTGATGGCGGGAGCATTTTATGGCCGAGCCGCGTTTGACGATCGAAGAAGTCCGCGATCCGGACGAAGCTGCTCGTAGCGGCGTGCAATTCGAACGTGGGCGTCAAAACAGCCAGTGGTTAGCGGCGCATTGGCATGAGCTTTTGCCGGGCGCGCGTGGCCGCTTTGTCGCAGTGGCAGGCCAAGAAGCGTTTGTGGCTGACAGCGCGGATGAAGCATGGGCCAGCGCGAAGCAGAGGCATCCAGAAGACGACGGCGCTTTTGTGCAATACGTTTTCACTACTTCGGGACCACGCGCCTATGCGAATCGACGGGTACTGGCTGACCTGTGACGACGGCATATCACGGCCGGTTGTCGATGGGCACGTCGTCGGTCTAAACGATGTGGCGTTTTATGAGCGGTTCCTCGTTGATATCGGTGCCGATCGGACAGTGTTCAGTGCGCATCTCGCACGCAAATTGGGTTTACCGACAGAAGCGACGAGCGAAAGCAAAGTGGTCGGCGTCGGAGGCGAAGCTGCTTTCGTGCTGGTCAAAACGGTGATTCAGGTGCTTTCCGACAAGGGCACGACTGTCCGATTGAAAGGCGAATTCGCTGCGTTTCAGGACGAGACTGCGATTGACCTCTGTGTCATGGGGCGGGACCTACTCAATCATTTCGATTGCATCGTCAGTCACCGAAACGCCGAGGTGGTTCTGCTGGCACCGAACCACCGTTATGTCGTCGTTCCGGGCTGAAGATCCGATGAGCTTACTTCCCGACTTGACTGCTGAGGAACAGGCCCGCTACGAGTGGCAGTTGACGGTGCGCGACTTTGGCGTTGAAGGTCAGCGCCGGCTCAAACGAGCGACAGTGCTGATCTCCCGCATCGGGGGCGTGGGAGGATCGGTGGCCCTGCAGCTTGCGGCGGCGGGAATCGGCCGGCTGATTCTGGCGCATGCGGGCAGCGTGCGGTTGGACGATCTCAACCGCCAATTGCTGATGACCACGGAGAGTGTCGGACAGTCGCGGGCTGAGACTGCGGCACGACGACTGCGGGAACTGAATCCAAACGTGCACATCGAAACGGTCGGGGAAAATATCAGCGAGAGGAACGCGGCCGATTTGGTCAGCCGCTGCGACGTGGTCGTGAGTGCGGCCCCGCAGTTCACAGAGCGGCTGCTGATGAATCGCCAAGCCGTGCGGCGACGGAAGCCTCTGGTCGATTGCTCGATGTACGACCTGGAAACCCGCTTGATGACAGTCCTGCCCGGCCGGACGCCCTGCCTGGAGTGCCTCTATCCGGAGCCGCCTCCTAACTGGCAACGGCGGTTTCCCGTCTTGAGCGCGATCTCGTGTACTGTTGGATCGCTGGCGGCGATGGAAGTGATCAAGCTGGTGGCGGGATTCGGCGAGCCGTTGGCCGGTCGGCTTCTGCTCGGCGATCTGCGCGACATGAGTTTTCGCACGCTGCCGATCGCTCGCCGCGAAGACTGTGCCGCGTGCGGTGCGTAGGTCAGGCTTTCCAACCTGACGCGTGAGTCAGGCGGTATCCCGAATTACTTAACATCGAGTGTTGCGAAATAACGTGCCTGGGAGGTTCCGACAAACAGTTTGACAGAAAGATTACTGGCAGAAAGATGGATAGCGCCAGCCCATGAGGAATGGTCTGGCCTCGAGCATTTTTTTTCAGTCATTTTTCTGTCTCATCCCCTTGCACGTCCGGCTGCACGGCGCCGCGTGCCGTGGTGAACGACGTCCTCTTGATATTCCGTTCCACCGAGCAGTTCGATAAAGATCGAACAGCTTCTGGTGCAGGCCCGAGCGGCGACATATACTGCCATCAATTGACCATTTTGCCATTTGCTTGGTTTCTGCCACAAGTGTGACTTGCCATAAGGAGCCAAACCATGTTTGCATACTCCGTCGCCCTGACACTGGCCTGTGCCGCGGCTCCAGCGGCCAGCCCAGCCGATGTCGCTGCTGACGTCCTGAAGGTGAGCGGTGTGCGCGGCGGTTTTGTGGTCCATCTCTACTGCGAAGATGGAAAACTGACCGCGGCCTTGCGGGCATCCGATTCTTACCAGGTACACGGCCTCGAGACGTCGGCCGTACGGATCGACGAGACTCGGGCGGCGTTGCAGGCCGCCGGCGTCTATGGCCCGGTGAGCGTCGATCAGTTCGATGGCAGGTTGTTGCCGTATATCGACGGCATGGTGAATCTCGTCGTTGCCGAGAAACTGGGCGACGTGCCGCAGGCTGAGGTCGAGCGAGTTCTTTGCCCGCGTGGAGTCGCTCTCATCCGCGAGAACGACAGTTGGAAGAAAATTGTCAAACCGGTTCCGCCGGAGATCGACGACTGGACTCACTACTTCCACGATGCCGGCGGCAACCCCGTTGCACACGATACGGAAGTGGCTCCTCCCGAGCGGCTGCAATGGGTCGGCAGCCCGCGCTGGTCGCGGCACCATGACCGAATGTCGAGCCTGAGCGCGCTAGTGTCGTCGCAGGGGCGGATGTACTACATCCTCGACCAAGGCTCGCGCGTTTCGATCGAACTCCCGTCGGACTGGCAGCTCATCGCACGCGACGCCTTCAACGGCACGGTTCTCTGGAAGCAGCCGATCGAAACATGGCACGACCAGATGTGGCCGCTCAAGAGCGGGCCGACGCAGCTTGCGCGGCGGCTGGTCGCCGACGGCGACGATCTCTACCTCACGCTGGGCATTCACGCCCCGGTCTCGCACCTCGACGGGGCCACTGGCAAGACGAAACGCGTATTCGAGGGAACCAAGTCCACGGAAGAGCTCCTGTTCGATCACGGGACACTCTACCTGCTGGTCAACCGGGGCGCCGCGGAGCTCGACGAGTACGCTCCGAAGTTCAACACCGGCGATCAGGGCCGGGTGGCCACGGAGTTCGTCTGGAATGAAAAGCCGCGCGACGTGATGGCCTTCGAGGCGGCGACGGGCACGCGTCTCTGGTCACACACGAGCAAAGTCGCTCCGCTCACGCTCTGCGCCAACGAGAAGCGAGTGATCTTTCACGACGGAGAGAAGATCGTCTGCCTCGACTCTACACATGGCGAACAACTCTGGGCCACCGAACCGGCGCCACGCCGCAAGTCGATTCAGTTCAACTTCGGCCCCCGACTGGTGCTCCATGAGCCGTTCGTGCTGTATGCCGGCGGCGAAGGGAAGATGCGGTGTTACGACGCCGCCGACGGCAAAATGCGTTGGCAGTCGGAACACGCGCCCTCGGGCTACCAATCGCCGCAAGACATTATCATCGCGGGCGGCATGGTGTGGGTGGCGCCCACGACGGAGGGACGCGACAGTGGGATTTACAAGGGACGCGACCTGAAGACCGGCGAAGTGAAGATCGAGTTCCCGCCCGACATCGATACCTACTGGTTCCATCACCGCTGTTACATCGCCAAGGCGACCGACCGCTTCATTATTCCGTCGCGCACCGGAATCGAATTCGTGGACTTTAACGCGAAACACTGGGACATCAATCACTGGGTCCGCAGCGCTTGTCTGTACGGAGTTCTTCCCGCCAACGGGCTCATCTACGCGGGACCGCACAATTGTGCCTGCTATCCCGAGGCCAAGCTCTATGGCTTGAACGCCCTGGCCCCGGCGGCGAAGACGCCAATTCTGCCCGAGGTGATTTCGGAGGAAGGCCGTCTGGAGTTGGGAAAAGCGTTCGAGGAACCGCTCAAGGAACAAGCCGCGGCCGAAAACGAGTGGCCGACCTACCGGCACGACAACGAGCGAAGCGGATACTCGTCCGCGGAACTGGCCAGCGATCTCAGTCGTAGTTGGGAGGCCGAGTTGCCGGGGCGGCTGTCGGCGCTTGTCGTGGCCGGCGGACTCGTTTACGTAGCGCAGGTCGATCAGCACAAGTTGCACGCGCTCGATGCCAAGACCGGTCAATCGCGCTGGACCTTCACGGCCGGCGGGCGGATTGACTCGCCGCCGACCTACTGGAACGGAAGGCTGTTCTTCGGCTCGATGGACGGCTGGGTCTACTCTCTGCGCGCCAGCGACGGAGCGTTGTTGTGGCGTTATCGGGCAGCTCCGCTCGATCGCCGGTTGATGGCTTTCGAACAGCTCGAATCGGTCTGGCCGGTACACGGCTCGGTTCTGATCGAGAAGGACGTCGCCCACTTCGTTGTCGGCCGCTCCAGCTTCCTCGACGGTGGCATGTGGTACGTGCGGCTCGATCCGCGCACTGGGAAGAAACTCGGCGAAACCGTGCTCAACGATCGCGATCCCGAAACGGGCGAAGACATTCAGAACCGCCTGCAGACGCTGCAGATGCCGGTAGCCCTGGCCGACATCCTCTGCACCGACGGCGAGTGTGTTTATCTGCGAAGTCAGAAGTTTGACGACGCCGGCCAACGTCAGGAGATCGGACCGGTTTCCGGTGACGCCGCGAAGCAGGGCGGAACGCAGGCCGGTCCCGGGCGCCATCTATTCGCCCCGATGGGCTTTCTCGATGATACCTGGTTCCATCGCGCGTACTGGGTGTACGGCAAGAATTTTGCCGGCGGGCATAACGGCTATTTTCAGGCCGGCAAGCACACGCCGTCGGGGCGCATTCTGGTCTTCAATGACAAAGAGATCTACGGCTACGCCCGGCAGCCGCAGTACTACCGCTGGACGACGCCGCTGGAACATCAGCTCTTCTCGGCCAGTCGCGATGCGGTGGCCCCTGCCCCGCTGACGAATGACCGGGGCAATGGTCGGGAGACCGTCCAGTTTGAGCTGACGCCAAGCATTGATCCCACGAACAAGCCGCTGACGGTAGAGGCCTGGGTCAAGCCCGACGGTCCGGGCGGCGTGATCGTCGCCCACGGAGGTCCCGCGCAGGGGTACGCTGTCTTCCTGCAGAACCGCAAGCCAACCTTCGCCATCCGCTCCGGCGGCAATCTGGCCGAGCTCCAGACTCCTGATCGTTTGAAGAACGGCTGGCACCACCTTGCGGGTACGCTGACTCAGGAGAAAGACATGCAGTTGTACGTCGATGGAGTGCTGGCAGCTTCCGGCAAAACGCCGGCCCTCATCTCAAGTGAACCGAAGCAGAAGCTGGAGCTGGGTGGCGACGGCGGCCCAGTGGGCTCGTACAAGGATGGTTTTCCGTTCGTCGGTTCGATCGACGAAGTGCGGATCACGCATCGGGCCCTGACCGCCGCCGAAATTGAGGGTGCCTTTGAGGAGCCCGAACAAGCCCGCGCGATGAAGGCCGACGTGATCGTACACTGCACGTTTGATGACGGTAGCGCGAAGGATTCTTCGGGTAAGCACAACGACGGCAATCTCGGCAAGTTACCGACCGGCCAGGGCCGGATCGGCACGGCCGTTGTCTTTCCCAAGGCCGCGGGCGCGGCCACCGTGGCCGGGGGCGCAAAGCAGATGGGCTTCGACTACAACTGGACGAAGTTCGTGCCCACCTTCCCGCGGGCGATGATTCTCTCGAACGATGCGATCGTCCTCTCCGGTCCGCCCGACCTCGTGGATGAGGAATACGGTCTCGAGCGCCTGGCGGCCAAGGATCCAGCGATCCACGCCCAGTTGCAGGCGCAAGCCGACGCACTGGAAGGGAAAAAGGGCGGTCGCTTCAGTGTCGTCTCAACCAAGGACGGCAGTTTGATCGCCGACATGGGCCTCGACGCCTTGCCCGTCTGGGACGGCATGTCGACCGCCTACGGCCGCATCTATATGGCCACGACCGACGGTCGGGTGATCTGCCTGGGGTACGGTGAATAAGACGCCGCGGCACATGTTAGGGTGCGACAAGCGAGCGGAGGGAGCGCCGGCCCCCCCGCTCAAAATGACGAATGACCAATGACGAATGACGAAAGAAGCCCGAACGACGAAGCCCGAATGGCTCGCGCGCGGCCGCTTCGTCATTCGACATTCGGATTTCGTCATTCTTTCGTCATTCGTCATTGGGCATTCGTCATTACAAATTGGTGGGGCGGCGCTACTCGCACCTTTGTGTTTGCGGCCGTGCTGCTCGTGGTGTACGCGGCCCACGCCTGTTCGGTGCCGGTGTTCCGTTACGCGCTCGAACGCTGGCCGGCCGATCTGTTCGAAGTTGATGTGTTCTATCGCGGCATGCTGACTCCGGACCAGCGAGCGCTCGTGTCCCTGCTCGAAGATCAGTCGCAGATCAACGGAGGCAACGTCAACTGGGAGGTCATCCACTGCAATCTCGATGAGGAGCTTGCCGACGATCTGCAGGCGGTCGCGGCTACAATTGGCGACGTCCCGCTACCGCACGTCGTGCTCCGACGTCCGGGCGGGCGGCGCGGTTCGGCGGTCGTTTGGTCTGGATCCCTATCGGAGGTGAAGCCGGCGCTTTGGACGTCTCCGGCACGGGACGAGCTCATCCGGCGGCTGGCGAAAGGAGATTCGGTGGTCTGGCTGGTGTTTCGCGGCAGCGACGAAGACGCCGGGCATCGGGTCGTCGAGCAGTTACAAGAACAGTTGCCGCGGCTGGCAGACGAGATTCCGCTGCCCGCCGGCGTCGGTCTGCCTGGGTCAGAGCTGTTCACGCAACTGCCGCTCGACGTTCGCTTCTCCGTCCTCCAAGTCGACGGCAAGTCGGCAGACGAAGCGGTCTTTCGCGATCTGGTCACGCGCGGAGTGCTTGATGACATCACGCATCATGAATCGATCGTGGTTCCCGTCTTCGGTCGCGGTCGGGCAATGACGGCGCTGAAGGCGGGGTCGATCGACGAGGCGGTGCTGGCGGAGTGTTCGGGATTCTTATGCGGCGCCTGCTCCTGTCAGGTCAAGGCGATCAACCCCGGTTTCGATCTGCTGCTGGCCGTCAACTGGGACGAGCGACTTTGGGGTGAGCCGGACATTGCGCTGCCAACGACGCAAACGCAGCCCTTGGCCAACGCTGGCGACGAGCCATCCGAGCCGCTATATGTTCCCATTCCGCCTGGCCGAAACCACGCTCCGGCAAGTGGGCCTCACAAACCCGCCGGTCTTCCCGCCGACAACCCGCCAGACCGCACGCTCTACTGGGCCGCCCTTGGCGTCGCCGCCATTGTCGTCAGCATTGTCCTCGGCTTTTGCTGGATCTCATCGGCCTTTGGAGTGCGGTGATTTATCACCGCTTTCCCTCGTCGCGGAGCGACCTTTTCGATGCGAGGACCTTTGCAGATTCTCTTGCGCGACTGCGAGATGTGTCGTGCCCCGGCGACCCGCTCATGGTAGGATGAGGGCCTTGGGGCGGTGTCATTGAGACTGCATAAACAAAGCACGAGGTTCACACCGGACAACATTCATGGCGAGACCAACTGGGGGCCGGCTGTTGGAAATGAGGTTTGGTAATGCTGGTCAAGTTCCGCCGAACCTCGTCCGGCTCGTTGCTGCCAAACTAATCGCCTTGCTCCCCCTGAGCCGGCCTCGTTCCCCTTTCCTCGTTCCCAAACATTCCTTGCCGCCTCAAGGATTCCGGCGTAGGATAGGCGCATGGAACACGCGGCGCCCCTTGAGTCAGCGATTGAACCCATCGCCTTTCGCCACGCCAGGGACTTGGACAGCCCTGCGCGCGAGTGGTTGCAGCGGCTGTTCGGCCGGCCGTTGCGGGACGACGAAAACGTGACGATCGTCTTGTCGGCGCCCCACACGGCAGCACCGGCGTCAGAACGTCGCGGAGCATTTCAACGGATGGAGAAGATTCTCGACCGGGCGGCCGAGAATATGCGCGATTTGTCTGACGACGAATTCGAGGCGGCCGCGGACGAGGCAATGAAGCACGTCCGCCCGACCTTTGAACCATGAGGGTCGTTCTCGACACAAACGTGCTGGTCCGCGCTACGAAAAATGCGACGGGGCCGGCCCGCGAGCTGCTTGGCCTGCTTCAAGCCGATCCGCACGTCCTCGTCATTTCACGTGAGATGCTCGTCGAGCTGGTGCGCGTGCTCGACTATCCACGTCTGGTCCAGCAGCACCGGCTGACGTCGGAGGAACGACAAGAATTCGCGACCAGCCTCGATCGTGCCGCCGAGCATGTCACGCTGCCGCCCGGTACGCCTGCTGCCATCTCCTCCGACCCGGATGATAACTTCGTCGTGCAAACCGGCGTGGCAGGCCAGGTCAATGTAATCTGCACACGCGATCGCCATCTACTGCACCCCATCGTGCAAGCGTATTGCGCTCAGTTTGGGATCCGCGTGCTCCGCGACACGGAGCTGCTCGACGAACTGCGCCGAACGTCGAGCGGCGACAAGGCAACCGGTCAGTAGCCAATCGTCGGCTGTCCCCTACTATCAAACGCGGGCCTGCCGAACGAGGCGATCGAAGCCGACCGTGGCGATGGTGATATCGACGGCGCTGAAGGCGGACTCGATCGCCGAGGCGGTGCTGGCGGAGTGTTCGGGATTTTTATGCGGCGCCTGCTCCTGCCAGGTCAAGGAGATCAACCCCGGTTTCGATCTGCTGCTGGCCGTCAACTGGGACGAGCGGCTTTCGGGCGAGCTGGACATTGCGCTGCGAACGACGCCAACGCAGCCCTTGGCCAACGCTGGCGAGGAGCCTTCCGAGCCGACCTACGTTGCCATCGCACCAGGCCGAAAGGAGACCCCGGCCAGTGGGCCTCGTCGACCATCCGGCCGCTCCACCGCCGGCCAGCCAGACCACGGGATCTACTGGGCAGCCCTTAGCGTTGCCGCCCTTGTCGTCAGCATCGTCCTCGGCGCTCGCTGGATCTCATCGGCAAACCGGGAGTAGGGCGGTCAGTGAGTGAAGCGAACCTGGTCGGGTTCAGAAATCGAGCACTACTTTTCTACCGGCTGTCGCTTGTCCGCCGAGATGAAATAACCGTGCTTGAGGAAACTGAGCGTGTACCGCTGCACGTCGGCGTCGAACATCTCGAATTGGTGAATGATGGGCACGAGCACGAAATCTCTGGCACCGACCAGGCGCGTCGTTGTAACCGGCAGCAAATCATCGTTGTCGCCTTCCATCAGCGGATTGTAGCCGCGCTCGCGGCCCCGGCCGCCCGCGATAATGCCGAACTCGCAGTTCGGAATGGCCAGGTGTTTTTCAACCTCCGCCCAACCGATGCCCAACTCGCTGGCCGAACTGCCCATGAGCAGGCTCAGTAGCTCGTGGTCCTTCAGCATCAGGGCCGCGCTCGCACCGTGATTTGGCGGGGCCAGCATTACAAACCGCTTGATTCTTGGGTCAGGCTTGCGGCCGATCGCTTCGTCGGTCACGTCGGCCAGATAATGCCGAACGACCAGATTGCCCATGCTATGCGCCACAAAGTTGATCTCGTCGATGCCGTCGAGATGTTCCATTACTTTCGCCAGACACCGGGAGTGCTCGGCAATCTCGCCGCGTGTGCTTGGATAGGCGAGATTGAAGACCGCGTAGTTGCCATTTTCCTTCAAGTAATCGGCCAACGGCGTCATCTTATTTCGCCAACTGCCCAGGCCGTGCAACATGACGACCGCCCGGCCCTTCATCGGCGGCAGGTTCCGCTCGCGCTTGATTTCATTGAGTTTTTGCTGGCAGTGCTCAAAGGAACCTCGGGCATAGCGATGGTTCCCACCGTCGAGGAGCCGATAGTGGCCGAGCAGCACATTTCGCTGAATTCGCCAATCGTGAAAGCAAAGCTCGTCGGCCCAAAGTTGGACCCCACCTGACGTTTGCGTCCGCCACGTTGAGGGAGGACCGTGGAACATCAGTCCGGCTTCGAACGGCACGCCCTCGGTCGATTGTTCATCGGGCGGTGTTGGCTTGGATGGCGTCGGCTCGGCGGCAATTGATTGCGGCCATTGGCTGCACGTGAGAGCAAGCAAAAGCCAAATAACACGGCGATAGGAGGCCATGCAGGCGAGTTTAATACTTAAGCGACCTCAAAGGCAACATCGCTTTTTGGCACGAACCATCGAGATCATTCCGTTAGCCAACGACGGCGATGCCATCGATGCACGATCTGCGAACCAGCAACGAAGGTGCTTTGTCCTGTTTGCATAAGTTCCAGCAACCCGCTGCTCGCTTGATATGCCCCCTATAGCGTCCGAGACTTCCATGGGCGAATCGGTCATGCAGATAGATTCGCTCAGCGACCCACAGATTGAACAGCTTTTCGAGCTGCTTGAAAAGCAATGGGGTATGAAAGGCCGTTCTCTCAATGACCTGCGGCTGACGATTCAGAATTCAAGCGTCATCGTCGCCTTTGCCGAGAAGGATACCGGCCGACTCGTGGCATGTTGCCGCGTGCTCACGGACTTTGTCTTTCAGGCAAGCGTCCATGGTGTCATTGTGGCGGAAGATTGGCGAGGCCGCGGCTTGGGGCGACGTCTAATGGACGCTGTGGTTTACCATCCTCGACTGCAACACGTCCGTTCGACTTGGCTCCGATGCTTCCCGGAGATGCAGCGATTCTATGAGATGTGGGGCTTTGCCGTCCCGACGGACGATGTGGTCTTCATGAAGCTCCAGAGGGAAGACGGCGTCAAATGAGACGGAAAAACGCCCCCTCGTCCAATACGAACGGTGAACAGGCGGTCGATTCCACCGCCGCCTCTTCTGCCGCTGGCACGTGAAATGACTGGGTACCCTTTACTCGATCTCAACGATTCGTACCCTGCCCGCAGGGACTTCAAACACCACACGATCACTTTCGATCTTCAGAGGTTCGTCGGGCGACAGACGATCGCGCACGCCGCTGAAAGGCACGTGCGAGATCATGGTCACGATGCGGTTCTGGCGGTAATCGGTCGGCGTGATCCCTTGTTGCGGCTTGTCTTGCCCGGCGGGATTGAGCAACGTCACCGCCCAGCCGGTTTTAGTGCGGTTGACGAGCCAATTGACGTCTCCCTGCACTTCGATAGGCATCAGACCGCGCGTCAAGTGCGCGAAAAGTCTCGGTAATACGGGATGCGCCGCCTGATCGATGCCCAAGCCGCGCGGCACCGCCAGATACACGAGCCGTCCGGCGCCACGATCGATGGCCGCGCAGAAGACTTTGCCATCCGCCGTCGTCGCCAGCGGACGAAAACCTGCCTTGGAACCGGCGGGCGACGCGATCTCCTTAAAGCGGAACATCTGCGATGGCTGCACCTCAACCGAGCCAAGCCAGCGATAACCGCAACTCTCGGTCGTCGCGCCGGTAGAAGGCAGGCCGAGCGTCTCTCCGCCGGGGCCGGTAAGATGGGCGTCGGCCACCAGTAG
>DASSFG010000774.1:0-4427 GCA_035694685.1 Pirellulales bacterium | reverse complement strand
AGCAACCGCGGCGGAACGCCGCAGCAAGTTGGTCTCAGTCGGTCGGACACACTCCTTGTTTTTGGAGGATGGCCTTCCCAGGCCGTCCTGTCGTCATCGTCGTTTCGTTGTTGGACGGCCTGGGAAGGCCATCCTCCGAATAAAATGGAGCGGCCGACCGACTGACTTCGTACCGCGGACCAAGGTCGTTCACAAAGGCCACCACGTCAATTGTGCGTGGGGTAAGCCTCGGCTTGTCATGGCCAGTTGCACAATTGACGTGGTGGCCAGACGAACAACGGCCTTGGGGAAGCATGGGTAGCCAAAAGCAACCGCGGCGGAACGCCGCAGCAAGCTGGTCTCAGTCGGTCGGACGCGCTCCTTATCTTGGAGGATGGCCTTCCCAGGCCGTCCCGTTGCTAGTTCGCTGGTGGGCCGGCGCTCGCGAAGCGGGCTTGTCCCACCCTACGGATCGCTACTCTCAATCCCCGTCTACTGTCTACCGTCTACCGTCTACCATCAATTGGCCGACCAGCGCAGCAGCCGCTCGAACCAGGCGTCGGGCGCCGCGTCGGTGGGCAGTTCTGCTTCACTGGCGGCACTTCGCAACGCGAGCAGGTGCCGGCACGGACCCATCCGCAGGCCGCCCTTAAAGTGGTGCGAGCAAGTACACTTGCCGCGCTTGATGGCACCGTCGGCGTCGAGCAGCAGCTCGACGGGCCGCGATTCGACTTCGCCCTGAATCTGCCGCAGCCCGCCGCCCAGTTCCTGCCTGGAGCGCACCTTGACGCTCCGCCTGGCCACGAGCAATCGCGAAGCACGCAGCTCTTCGTTGTCGGGTCCCAGCTCGGCTTCGCCGAGGGCGCGGGGCATGACCTGCCGCCAGCGATAAAGCCGCGCGTCGAGGTCATAGATGATTTGCCCGGTGTGTGCCAGGTGGCTGAGCGCGGCGGCGCAGGTTGCCTTACTGGTCAGCGACTTGCCTTCGACCTGGTCGAGCGACAGCGCCCGCTGCTCGCGGATGGCTTCGGCCACGCGGCCGATGGCGTCTTGCGAGGGCAATGCCGGCGGGGCCAACAGATCGAGTGCCGAGCCGCGCGTCCAATCGTTCGTGGTCCAGCCAGACAGGCCCAGCGTGAGCCGCATGTCGCCCAGTTGCGCCACCCAGAAGCTCGGCAAGCCCGTGCTCAAGAGATAGACGTCGATCCGCTCGACCAGCGGCAACAGCCGGGCAAGGACAAGCAGCCGCTGTCGCCCCCAAACGCGGATTGGCTCGCTGTCAGGCCCCCGGTAGATGTTGCCGTGTGCTACGATGCGCTGCTCCCAAGGCTCGAGGATTAGCGAAATTGGCTTGCCCGAGAGCAGCTCGAAGCGTAACGCCCGCGGACTCTTTTGTGCTTTGTGCCGCTTGAGCCAGGCCAGCAGCGAGTAAACCGCTTCACGGCCCAGTGAGAGCCTGCGCATCGGCAGGCTCATCGCCGACTGAATCTGCATAAAGCCGCGCAGCCAGCCGGCGGGCAGGTCGATCTTCTCTTCGCGATAATCGGCCTGACCGGTCGTCGCCAGCTCGAAGCCCGTCGGATCGACGCGGAAGCGCGTGTCGCGGTAGGTGCGCAGCTTCTGAAAATGGTGGTAAAGCTGCCAGGAATAATCGACGTTGGTCGTGCCATATTGGCTGTTGACCGACGTGCCAAAGCAATCGTCTCGATTGGCAGTCAAGCAGCCATAGCTCGACTCGTCCGCGGAAAAGCATTCAAAGAACACCACGTCGTCGGCGACGGTGATCACCGGATCGCAGGGCATGAGCAGCCGCCACAGCTCCTGGTCGTGCCGCAGCAGGTAATTGGAATACTTTTGCCGTGCGTTCCAATACCGCTGGCGACAGCGGACATAGTGCTTTTCGAAATCGGGCGGCACGGCCACTTCCTGCCGCTCGAGAATCTCTTTCTTCGCCCGCTGGTAGGCGTCGCGATGGATCATCGCCTCGCGTTGCTGTTGGTCTTTTTTCCAAGCCTCGTAGGCCGATTTGTCGCGCGGCTTGAATTTGAGGTCGCTGATCACGACGTCGTGCAATGTGGAGATCGCCTCGCGAAAGCGAAGCGGATTCTTCAGGCCGGCGTCGAATGCCACGGCGTCGCGCGCCAGATTGGCGGCCAGCTTCAGCTCCTGGCCCGCACCACTCGCCACGAGCGCGCTATGGCCGGAATATCGGAAGGTCACGTTCATGGTCCGCTCCCCGGCACGTTGGAAACAATCTTTACTTCGGGCAAAAACTTCTCGACCAGCGGCGCCAATTCGGGCCGCTTTTCGACCGCAGTTGCCAAGGCGGCGAGCCCCGCTCGCAATTCCGGCGGACGCACGGAACGAATGGCGACAGCCAACACCGGCAACAGCGAGTCTGCGCGGTCCGGCCGCTCGGCAATTTCGTCGGCGAGTTGCGAAACCGCCTTCGCCTTCTGACGGCCGCCGCGGTGCACGCCAACGAGCACCGAGCACCACAGCGGGGCGAGGTCGTCGCGATTGACGCCGGGCAACGCGGCCCGACGTGCCAGGTGGTCGATGAGCCGTAGGCGAAGATCGTCGAAGGGCGTCTCCAGCAGCCGGCTCCAAGCGACCGTATCGCCATAAGCCGCCGATTCCGACGTTTGCAGCCATTGCCAGGCCGTCAGCCGTACTTCCGCCAACAGGCTATCGAGAAGACGAGACACCACTTCGCGATCATACAGATCCTTGTGCCCGACGATGGCCAGCGTCCATTCGGTCAACTCCCGTGCGACGGCGGCGGATCGCGCATCGCTTACCGCCGCCAGTGCCCGACGATCTTCGGCGGTCTCGATCTGCCGCTCTTTTAAGAAGCTCAGCCCGAGACGCGCGACGGGCGTCGGCGCGGCCGTAGCCAGCGCCACGCACTGGGCAAGATCGAGCCGTGCCGACTGCACGTGCCTGGCCATGGCCTCGCAAATAATGGCCAGAACCGATGGGTCCTCGACTTCCGTCAAACGCAGCCAGGTGCTGATGGGCCAGGCGGCCAAACCTCGCGAAGTCGCCAATAGCCCGGCGGCGAACTGCTGAACTTCGGCGTCGGGGTGCTGTAACAGTTGCAGTAATTGGTCGGCCGACAATTCTTCGAGCGGTGCCGCATGGTCGCGCTTCAGCATCTGTATCGACCAGACCCGCACTAACCGCGACCCCGCCGTGGTCAGCAAATCGAGAAGATGCTGAAACGCTTCGGGTTGCCGCCATAGCTCGGGGAAGTACGGCGCCGCAACCAGCCCATCGAGCATACCGCCTTCTCGCAAGCTGACTCGTGAGGCGGAAAACTTGAGCGAGCTGTGGCGGCCGAAGCAGGCATGAACGAGGCCCCAGGATTCCAAAATATCTTCGCCCCGCCGCAGGTCGTCGTCGCGATAAAGTGCCAGGGCACGGCTGACTGCCTGAACGTAGTCGGCCGGCCGCTGATGGCCAAGGCGGCGAAAATAGCGCCACGCGCGGCGACGCAGATATCGCCGCGTGTGGTACGAAAACAAAATGCCGTTGCGGGGCACGCGCTCCGGCACCGCGATGGCTTTCCCCGTCCTCGGGTCCGTCGCTTTGCGCGCCTTCTTGACGCCCGGCATCGTGTTGCGTGGAGCGTAGAGTTCCTCTTCGTTCCAGAAGCTGCGGCTCTGCCAATCGTAGCGTCTGCGGGTCCGGCGGTGCAGGCGTATGAGGCGGTCGAAGGCCGTCATAAAGGCGGCCAGCAGTCCGTCGTTGGCATCCGCTTCAGCTTGTTTGAAGAGCCGCTTAACGAGTGGTTGGTGACCCGGCACGTCGAACGGCCGATCGAGATAATCGACCACCTGGCGGCGCGACCAGTCGCGAGGATCTCGCTTCCAGCGGTCGGCGAACGCGGCCAGGGCGGGGGCCGATTGGACCTGGCGAAGCGCAGCAAGAAAACGATCGTCGCCGGTCGAAAAATACTCCTCGACCAAGAGCATCGATCCGCGGTCTTTTTCGGAAGCCGACACCGAAATGTCCCACGCATAGTTGATTGGAAGTGCGGGAATGATCGCCGGAGCGGGCGATTATGCCGCACTGACAATGGCCCGTCAAGCGTCGCGATCTTTGGTATACTAATTAAGGGAACGCTGGGCAGAGCGTCCATTGCCACTTTTCGCAGAGGGAGATGAAGGAACATGGATAACGACCCTGACTTGAATTGCGAAATCGCGTGCCTTGTCCGCGACGTCGTTGACGATCCGGCCAGATGGATGGACACGCCGAACGACCAGCTCGGGGGCGCCAAACCGCACGAGCTTCTTGGTACCGATAAAGAACGCATCCTTAAAGATCTTTTGAGGTCCATTAAGCATGGAATGCCCGCATGAAGTTCGCGAATTGCGCGCTGCTTTCAATGCGGCCGCTTACCGGCACCTGGTACCGTGCGATTCAACCCAAACATTGGAGCA
>DASSFG010000773.1:0-2951 GCA_035694685.1 Pirellulales bacterium | reverse complement strand
AGTTGCAGAAGGCGGTCGAGTATTTGACAAGCGAACTGGCCAAGGCGTCATAAGCAGGATGGGCCTCTCGGCCCGTCAAGTTGTAGGTGACGGCCGTGGCACTGCGCAGCTTCCTTACGTCGCTGATTGAAACCGGCCGCGCACAGGTCGAGCGGCCTGACGCTCCGCTGGAGACGTTGCCGGGCGAGGCGAACGATCTGCTAGCCGGCCTCGATCGACTCGCTCGCGACCAGTTGGCGTACACCGCTCCGGAATTTTCTCTCGAGGTGGTCCGCTGGGCCGCCGAGTTGATGTACCGCGGCTGCCAGTGCCTCGTGTACCGCGAATTGGACGAATCGGCGGTCGCAGCCGCGTTTGACTTGGCTTGCCCACAACCGATGTCGCTGTCCACGGTCTATTCCGGCGATCTCGTGCTGCGTTACCTGCCCGAGCTGGCAACCATGGCCCGCGCCGTCGCGGAGCGAGACGTGTTGGTGCTTCATCTGAACCGCCTCGGCGCGGCCTGGCCGCTTTCATCGGTCGGCATACCGCAAATTGCCGCGAACCAACTCGACCCTAAGGCCGTCGAAATCATCATGGGCGATGCGTGTCTCCGCCAGCTCTACGTCGACCGCATTATCGCCCGACGTGACGCCACGCGACTCGAGCATTTCGCGGTGCAGGCAGCGGTGCTCGAAGCGATTGGACTGTATGATGAGCTGTGGCCGGAAGCAGGTAGGGTGGTAGACAGTAGACGGTAGACAGTAGACTGGGAAACGATGAGGCCAGCCGAGAATTCACCGACCCTCAACGGCGATCTGGCTCTGGGACGGCGGCTCGTGGGCGACGTGCTGGAGCCGATGAAACGTGCATTCGTGGGCAAGGACGAGATTATCGACCTGCTGGGCGTTTGCCTGGTGGCGGGCGAAAACCTGTTCCTGCTCGGTCCGCCCGGCACGGCCAAAAGCGCCTTGGTGCATGACCTGGGCCGGCGGGTCGAGGGGCGTGTTTTCGACTACCTGCTGACGCGCTTCACTGAACCGAACGAACTGTTCGGGCCTTTTGACATCCGCAAGCTGCGCGAGGGCGAGTTGCTCACGAACACCGAAGGCATGCTGCCCGAAGCAGCGCTGGTGTTTCTCGACGAGTTGTTGAACGCCAACAGCGCCATTCTCAACAGCTTGCTGACTGTGCTCAATGAGCGTGTCTTTCGCCGCGGCAAAGAGACGCGGCCGTTGCCCACGCTGATGGTGATTGGTGCCAGCAATCGCTTGCCCGACGACGACGCTTTGAACGCGCTCTTCGATCGCTTTCTGATGCGGGTGCGGTGCGACAACGTATCGGCCGATCGCTTGCCGGAGGTACTCGAAGCCGGCTGGCGGCTCGAGCTTCACCGCTCGCCGCCGGACCAGAGAATGAGCGTGGACGAGCTGCGGCGGTTGCACGGGCTGTTGGGCGACGTCGATCTCTCGGCGGTGCGCCCCGCGTTTACCGATACGGTGCGGCGATTGCGGCAGTCGGGCATCGCCGTTTCCGACCGCCGGGCCGTCAAGCTGCAGCGGTTGGCCGCCGCCAGCGCCCTGGTATGCGGACGCGGACAAGCGTTGCCGGCCGACCTGTGGGTGCTGCGCTACATCTGGGACACCGAAGAACAGCAGGAAGTGATTGCGGCGATCGTCGATGAATTGTTGGCCAAGGCCAAGAGCGACGCTATGGTCCATCCTCGCGCAGAAGGCGCCGAGTCTCCCGATGCCGAGGCGCTCGCCCGCGATCTGGAGACCATCGAAGGCAAACTTTCGGCCGATGGTTGCACGCCGGCCGACCGTTCGTACTTACGCGATCGACTCGGCCTGCTTGCCGCCCGCTGCCAATGGGTTGAAGGAGAAACGCCACGCGGCTTTTTGCTACGACGGGTGGACGAGCTGTGGGGAAAGTTGGGGGGGCGAGATGAAAGTGGAAAATGAAGTGGAAAGTGGAAAGTGAAAAGTTGAAAGTTGAAAGTGAAAGGTGAAAGGCCAAGTGTCGGCGAAAGGTGAAAGGTAACAGGTGTCGGGATGACGACCTCTCATCCCTCATCCTTCATCCTTCATCCCTCATCCTTCATCCCTCATCCTTCATCGTTCATCCATCATCGTTCATCCATCATCCATGTCCGGTGGGCTCGCTCGCTTGTGCCACCCCACGCTTTATTGGACGACGCAAATGAATGCTACCTGGATCGTGCGGATGCGCCGCGAGCAGGCGCGGCAACTTGCCCGCTTGCGGAAAGTCGCGGCCTTGCAAGTTGCCGAAACGGACGACGCTCTGTGGTTGCGGTCGGCGCCGGGCGATGAATCGCTTGCGCGTTTGTTGGCCGGCTTGGGTGGGGAACGTTTCCTTCAGATCGATCAGGAAGAGCTTGCGCCCTGGGGACGGCGCGTCGCCACCGAGCGGCTGCCTCGGCTTGACTGGCAGCCGATCGCCGTGTGGGCAACGCTTCGTTTGCCGATCGCCGCTCTGCCTGGCCAACTCACGGCGCGGCAATCGTTGCAACTCGTTCGCGGCGGCCAAGAGCAACCACCGACAGGATTGCTCACGGAGTGGAGCCATTGGTTCAGCTATGCCACGTCGGCGGCCGAAGCACGGCTGCGATCGCTGGTGTTCGCACTGTCGTCAGACCAACGGGTCTTGCTTCGTGGCGCACCGCTGCCGCCGGTCCCCGGTCAGCGTCTTGTGATTGACGAAGGCATTGCCGCGCCATGCGGATGGTGCTTTGCGCCGTCGGTCGGCAGCGCCGTGATCCGTAAAGTGCTGCGCCTGGCCGCAGACGAGGTGGCCCTGTTTAATACTGACGGCGCGTTCGAGCGAATTGCGGGCGACTATTTTGTCAAGGCGAGCCGCAGTGCCGTGCGGGCTTCGACTCCCGTAGGTCAGGCTTTCAAGCCTGACGCGCCTGGCGGCAGTCGACCGTCAGGCTAGAAAGCCTGACCTAC
>DASSFG010000772.1:0-15921 GCA_035694685.1 Pirellulales bacterium | reverse complement strand
GTTCGTTCCTTCGGAGCTGGCCTATCAGGAGGAAGGCATGGCCGACCCGCGGTCGGGCCAGCAAGTCATTCCGCCCAATGCGACGCTGGTCTTTGAAGTCGAACTGCTGGGGGTCGAAAAAGGCAGCAAAGGGCCGTCGTTGAAGTGACGCGTCGGAGCTAGGTCACGCCAGGCTGCACCAAGTGTTGAAACAACTCGAGATGCCCGTCGAGCATGTCGCCGAGCGAATAACGTTGGCTGACGCGCTCCTGTGCGGCCGTTGCCAGTCGTTCCGCCTGGCCGCGATCTTCGAAGAGCTCGCTCACTACGGCGGCTAAGCGTTCGCTGTTGCGCGTCGGCACGAGATGCCCGTTGACTCCGTGCTCCACGACGACTTCGTTGGCGGGAATGGCTGAGGCAATCACCGGCAGGCCCATCGCCATGGCTTCGAGCAGCGCCAGCGACATACCTTCTTCGAGCGAAGGCAGCACGAAGAGGTCGGCTGCCCGCAAGAATTCTTCGACGTCGTCAAACGGTCCGGTGAGATATACGAACCCCCACAGACCCAAGTGCCCGATCAAGTCGTTCAACTCGGCCCGTTGCGGCCCGTCGCCGACGATCCACAGGCGCGCGTTCGGCAGGCGCGCGAGCACTTGCGGCCAGGCGCGAATCAGGTCGTCGAGTCCCTTCATGGCGTGCAGCCGGCCGGTGTAGACGGCCAGGGGCGATTCTTCGCCGATTGCCAGCGAAGAATCGGCCTCGGCCAGGTCGGCCCGCGCCTGCCGGCGGTTGGCGGCGTCGCGCGGTTCGGGTATGGCCACGCCGTTGGCCAGGTAATGGATCTTGGCGCGCGCATATCCCGAAACGATCAGTTCGCGCTCGATGGCCGGGCTAGGCGCCACGAAGGCATCTGCGCGTTGACAACGCCGTTTGATGCGCGAGCCGCAGTTCGCTTCGAGTTGCCAATGACAGTCGCCGGTGAGTCCCGCGCCCTCGGCCCGCAAGACTACGGGAAATTGTCCGCGGCGCGCGGCGGTGACCGCCGCGTAAGCGTCGTGCTTGAGCATCGAGACGTAGACGAGATCGAACTGCGAGCGATGCCGCCGCAGCCAGGCCGCCACCGACTGCATGTATCGCCAGGTGCCCCAGCCGCGCGCCTGGGGATTGGGCAACCGGACCACGCGCACGCCATGATGTTCGATTTCCGTCGGCCAGGTGGGCTGCCAACGGGCGGTGAGGATGGTGGTGGCGGCGCCTCGCGCGTGCAGGCCGGCGGCCAGCCGCGCCGCCATCGTTTCGGCACCGCCCACCAGCGGCCAAAATCTTCGCGTGACCAGCACCACGCGCGGCAGCGTCACTTGCTCGGCCCTTGCTTGAGCTCGTGCGCCTCCAGCGCCGCCACGTAGGGCAGATTGCGATAGGCGTCGTGATAGTCGAGGCCATACCCGACCACGAACTCGTCGGGAATCTCGAAGCCCACGTAGTTAGGCTCGACCGCCACGCGCTGCCGGCCGCGCTTTCGCAACAGCACCGCGCTTTCGAGTGAACGAGGCAGTAGTTCGTCGAAGTCAACGAGCAATTGCTCCAACGTCTGGCCGGTGTCAAAAATATCGTCGACCAGCAGCACGCGGTGGCCGCGGATCTCGGGCAGCAAATCCGCGTTCACGGCCAAAGCACCGGGCGTCGTTGCCTTGCCGCGATAGCTGCGGCACTGCACGACGCCGACGCGCAACGGCATCCGCAGCAAACGGATTAAATCGGCCAGCAGCACGACGCTGCCCGTCAATACGCCAATGATCGTCAACGGATCGTCGCCGTAATGGGCGGCGATCTCCTTGGCCAGCCGCTCGACACCGGAGCGCAACTCGTCTTCAGAGAGCAGGATCTTCAATGGACGTGCCGCCGAGGCGTTGACGATGGACGGGCGCCGTGGGCCACACTCGCGCTTTTGCCCGCCTTGGCCAGTGCGGCCGCCTCCTTTTCCACCTGCGTCTTGAGCTGGCCAGTCGCCTGGCGCGCGGCCAGCCGATAGAACATGGCGGCGACGCTCTGCTTGCCCGCGGCGACGGCTTCGCGGGCGCGCTCGACGTTAGCCGTAGCTTCGGCTTGCTCGCTTTCGAGCTCGGCGGCGCGCCGTCGGCGGGCTTCGGCCACGCTGCCGGCGGGAACGACTCCCGCGGAGCTTTGCCGCGCGGCAGCCAGGCGCTTGGCGCCGTCGCTGGCAGTTGAAAGTTTTTTCGAACCGCCCTGTTTGGCACGGCTGAGCGCCTGGCGATCGAGCTCGTCCATGTCATGAACCGTGGCACGGACCGACGTATTCGAGCCGCTCGTGCTGCTGCCGAACGAGCGGTTGCCGGGCAAGAGTCCCGATCCGTAGGCGGTCGAGCCGGTACTTGAACGTCCGCTACCAGCCAAAGAGGCCGATCCACGATCGGGCACGGAGACGGTCGTATCGGCGCCAAAAATCGAAGTCGACGGCAGTTGCACCACCGACGCTTGTTGACCGTAAGCGGCCGCTGTCCCACAGAACAATATGCTAACGCCAACCAAGAACGTGTTGCGAGCCATCCTTCGACCCTCTCTGAACAGGTACCGTTGCATTATAGGACCTGCGGCGGTTGCCGCAAAGAGACACGAGCGGCGGCTGGGCGTTGTTGCTACACGAACCATTCGTCTGATACAAAGCGGTTTAGTACCGATCGCAGTGCCCGCCACAAGCGGTCGTTGTCCTCCGGTGTAGCGACGCACTCCGGCGGACTCTCACTTTTTGCAGTCTCAAAGCCGTGCCAGGTGAGCCGCAAGACGCAGGTCTGCTCCGCTGCCAACGCGTTGACACGTTCGGCCACGCGCAGTCCCCATAAGGCACCGAAGGCATCACGGAAGTTCAGCCAGGCCGCTTGCCGTTTGTCTTGGCCAGGCCGCTGCCGGCGGCTGAGCATCGCGGCCAGCAAAACGGCCGACGACAAGGCGGCCAGGCCCGTCGGAAACAACCATGTCGGTCCCCCAGGAACGAGCGGCAGATAATCGGCAAGCAAGCAAACCTGGCCCGCGGCAGCCAGCGTTGCCGCTGCCGCATAGCGCGTAGGCAGGTAGTTAAAAAGTTGCATCACGACAATCGCCGCCAGCAGCCAGCACCAGGCCGCGTGTGGCGAGGGCGCGACCGCTTCGATCGACCAGCTTCGCAAATCCTGAAAGGCCAGCAAGCCGACGAGAGACAAGACAATCCATTGCCAAGCAACGTTCTGCGGACGCTTCGCTCCCAACAACGCGACAAACGGCGTGACGCAGGTGACGGACGCTAGATAATTCAGATGGGCGGCCGCGAGCGAGCCGGGAGGCCATTCACCGGCGCAGGTTGCCGCCACATCCGCGGTCAACAGCAACAAAGACGCGGCAGCCCACAGGCAGGGCGCAGTCAACGTCGTGGCACGAAGCCACCACGTTGCGCACGCACAAACGGCGCCGGCCAGCGTGCCAAGCGAGATGGCGATCGTATTCAACAGGACGAGGTTCATTGGGAGATGTCAGAATTATTGGCCTTCCGACCACGCTACGGTCGCACCGTGCGTTCCAGCGGCGCGAAGTGGGCGATGATTGACCTGCCGACACGCAGACCGTCGAGAGCGGCGCTGACAATGCCGCCGGCGTAGCCGGCACCCTCGCCGATGGGATACAGTCCCGAGATGCCGGTGCTTTCAAGCGTCGCGGCGTCGCGCAAAAAGCGAATCGGTGAACTGCCGCGGGCTTCGGGAGCAACGAGCACCGCCTCGCGCAAGAAACGGCCGCGCCAACGGCGGTCGAGTATCGGCAAGCCCTCCTCCAGCGCGGCCGCCACCTGCAACGGAACAAGCTGCCGAACGTCGGCTGCGATTGTGCCGCGCAGGTAACTGCATGCGAGCCGCCGGTTGCTCGTGCGGCGATTCAAAAAATCGTCGGCCGCCTGAATCGGGCAGAGATATTGCTCGCCGCTTAAGGCGTAAGCCGCACCTTCGTATTGCCGCTGTAGCGCCATGCCCGCCAACGGATGCTCGGAGCCGAAGCTTTCCGGCTCGAGCGTGACCATCAGACCGCTGTTGGCAAACGGACTCGCCCGCCGCGAAAGGCTCATGCCGTTGGTGCAAAAACAGCCCGGCTCCGACACGCTGGGAATAATCTGCCCGCCTGCGCACATGCAAAACGTGAAGAGGTTCGTCCGGCCTCGGGCAACGAGCGCATAGTCGGCGGCGCCGAGCTTTGCTTCGAGCCGCTCGCTGCCGTATTGCACGCGGTTGACCGCTTCTTGCGGCTGCTCGATTCGCACGCCAAGTTGAAACGGTTTGGGAACCAGCGGCACGCCGCGGTCGAAGAGCATTTGATACGTGTCGCGCGCGCTGTGGCCGATGGCCAACACGGCGAGCGAGGCGGGCAAGTATCCCGACGAGGTCATTAGCCCACGGAGGCGGCCGTCGGTTACGTGGATGTCTTCCAGGCGGCAGTCGAAGCGATATTCTCCGCCAAAGGCCAGGATCTTTCGGCGGAACGCTTTGACGACGGCCGGCAGGCGATTGCTTCCCAGGTGCGGCCGATAATCGTAGAGGATCGAGGGCTTGCCTTTGCACTCGGCAAACAGCTCTAGCACACGGCGCACTTCGGGCCCCGAGTTGCGGCAGGTGAGCTTGCCGTCGCTGAAGGTGCCCGCCCCGCCTTCGCCGAACAGATAATTGCTTTCCGCATTGTGTGGCCCGCCTGAATCGAAGGCATGGACGTCGGCGATGCGCTCGCGCACCGCGCGGCCGCGTTCGAGAATCAGCGGCCGATAGCCTTGCTCAGCCAGAAAATAGGCGGCGGCCAGCCCGGCCGGTCCGGAGCCGACAATCACCGGCCGATGTTCGAGCGGGGCGGTTCCCGGCGACGGCATTTCGAACCTCGGCTCGTCGTACAGTTCGACCTGGATTGGCCGGCTGCGGCGCGACGCTCGCGCCACCAGGCCGGGTTCATCTCCGGCCAGGGCGACTTCGGCGGTATACACGAATTTGAGGTCACGTTTATCGCGTGTATCGAGGCTTTTGCGCAGGATGCGCCAGCGGCGGATATCGTCGTGCCGCACATCGAGCGCCGCCGCCAGCCGGTCGGCCAGCGCCGCTTCGGGCTCGTCGACGCCCAGTTGCAAATTGGATAAACGAATCGGCATTTCATATCGCTGCGTTTACAGCACTTCGATCGGATAGGTGGCAAGCCATATATCGAGCTGCTGAAAGCGAGCCTTTATTCGCTCTTTGAACTCGATAAAGAA
Source organism: Pirellulales bacterium (assembly GCA_035694685.1). Lineage (GTDB taxonomy): Bacteria > Planctomycetota > Planctomycetia > Pirellulales > JAICIG01 > DASSFG01. The sequence goes on along the minus strand of DASSFG010000772.1, from coordinate 10,670 downwards.
CTCGCGCACGGCAGGAATGTCCTGTACGTCAACAAAAATGCGCACAAGGTCATCGCGATAGGCCTGCCCTTCGTAATGCCATAGGCCGCGGATCGTTTGTGTCTCGCAGGAGACAGCGCCAAAGCGCTGCTCCAACTCGAATAGAGTGTCGGCGATGAGTGCGTCCGGCACAGGCTCGCCGTCATTGAACCGCAGGGGCAGCAGCAACTCGAATCGCCGGAGTGTTCTGCTCATAGGTCGCAGGTCCCTCGACCGTGAATGCGATGCCCTCCAAAGCCAGGAACGAGAGAGCCGTCTCGGGCACGATCATCTCGCCCGTCGCCCAACTCTTGAAGGGAAAACGTCCGGCCATCGCACCGAGGGCGCGGCGTTTCAATTCGATGTCCGAAAAGCGGATCAGGATCATATTACTATTCTAGCTGGCATGCTTTTGCGATCGCAAGCCGGTGCTTGACCGGTTGACTTACTTCCCCAAGTAACTTCGCAACTGCCGGCGAACCCGAAAGCAGTGCAAGTCTGGCAAGCTCCGGCCGACGGCCGCTATGATGATCAGATTGGCCGACCGCACTTGGCGTTGCATGGTTAGGCGGTTGGCAAGGAGTCTGACCAATGAAACACAAATGCGATGTCGATGGGACAGTAACAAATCCTTAAGCCACTTCTCTGCCACGCGGCAGGACATGGAGACAATAGAGTTTTTCGATCACCGTGGCTACGTAAAAAGTAACGGTCGTATTGGGAACAAAACATGCGTTAGCGAATTCCGTTGCCATTGCTTGCTTCCGCGCGGGCCAATCCCACCCTACACTCTGCTACCGCCCCCACGGCAATTCCGCTAAGCTGCCTTTCATGCAGCAGCCGAGCAAACAACTGGGCCACTTCGCCGATCGACTGATGGCGGCCGTGCGCGCGAAACATACACCCGTGGTCGTGGGGCTCGATCCGCGCTGGGAACAGCTTCCGCCGCCGTTAACCACCGGGATCGCTTTGGGCGACCGCGCCTCGATGGCGAAGGTCTATTTTCGGTTTTGTGCCGACGTCATCGACGTGGTGGCCGGGCTCGTGCCCGCCGTCAAGCCGCAGGCGGCGTTCTTTGAACATCTCGGGCCGGATGGCATGGTGGCCCTCGGCGAGGTGATTCGCCACGCGCGCGCCAATGACTTGCTCGTTATTCTAGACGGCAAGCGCAACGACATCGGCAGCACCGCCACCGCCTATGCCGACGGCTATCTCGGTGCCGAAAGCGGCTGGCAAGCCGACGCCATCACGGTCAGTCCCTATTTGGGTTCGGATAGCATCCAGCCGTTTGTCGACGTGGCAGCCAAGCGCGGGGCGGGGGTGTTCGTGCTGGTGAAAACCTCGAACCTGGGCGGCGGACAGTTTCAGGATCTAGTGGCCGACGGCGAGCCGCTTTACCGCCGCGTGGCGGTGTTCGTCGAGCAACTCGCGGGCGAGACCGTCGGCGAAGAGGGCTATGGAGCGGTCGGAGCGGTGGTGGGGGCGACCTATCCCGACCAGCTCAATGAGCTGCGGTCGGTGATGCCGAGCGCCTGGTTGCTCGTGCCCGGCTACGGCAGCCAAGGCGGCACGGGCCGAGACGTCGCGGGCGCCTTTGACGAGGAAGGTCTAGGGGCCGTGGTCAACAATTCTCGCGGTATCATCTTCGCCCATAGCCGCCGCGGCTACGAAGAACGGTTTGGCGCCCAGCGCTGGCAAGAAGCGGTGGCCGCCGCCGCGCGCGAAATGATCGACGAGCTACGGGCCGAGACCAAGGCGGGGCGGCTTTGACACGCTCAGCGATCGGAAGACGAGAGCTGCAGGTTCTGAATGATCGTCTCGGCGCCGGGCGTCATGTTGCGGAGTTTCTCGGCGATAATCTGCTTTTCGCTTGCCGTCGCCGTCTTGAGCTTGCGCTGGACCACTTCCAGCTTCTTACGCCGATGGCGCCGCCTTTTGATTTCTTTGGCACGTTCGCTGATACCACCCACGGTGAGCTCGCTTTCTATCTGGTACTGATTTTGGTTAGTTCGCTTTTTATCAAGAGCGACGCCGAAGGTCAACGCAGCTCGCTCGCGGGTGGTGCCAGGATGCCATCGGAAAAGAGGTCTCGACCTAGCCGAGCGGTGCAAAGTGAGGGAACGGCCGGCTTCCGCCTGCCGCAATTTGCGATTGCATTTTGCAATTCTCAATTTGCAATGGAATAGCCTGTCCAGAAACACCTGGTGCCTGCCGTTATTCGCTGCCCTAGCGATCCGCTCAAACGTAGGGTAAAAAAATAGCTTCGCGATGTGGGCGTGTCGTAGACCATGGACGCTCCGGATTTCCCAGTCGGTGACGGATGAAGAACGAGCCGATGAACGCGAGGCAGTTTATTGACGGCCTCGCGGAACAGAGCATCGTCGACATGGACGAGCTCATTGGGCTCCGCCGTGGGCTGACCAGCGAGCAGCTTGCCGCCCCGCCCGCCGCGCTCGCCCGCGAACTGATCCGCCAGCATAAGCTGACCCGCTATCAGGCCATTGAGGTCTTTCAACGGCGGGGGCGGACGCTGGTGTTCGGCGAATACGTCGTGCTCGACAAGCTGGGCGAGGGGGGCATGGGCCAGGTTTTTAAAGCCGAACATCGCCGCATGAAGCGGATCGTGGCCCTGAAAGTGCTGCCGCCGCATTCCACCAACTCGAAATCGCTCGTCGATCGCTTTTATAAAGAGGTGGAACTGGCGGCGCGGCTGATCCACCCCAATATCGTCACCGCGTATGACGCCGGCGAATCGCGTGGGCTGCACTTTCTGGCCATGGAATACGTCGATGGGCTCGACCTGTCGAGCCACGTCAAAGCCAATGGGCCGCTGGGCATCGAACAAGCGATGAATTGCATCTTGCAGGCCGCGCGCGGCCTGCAATACGCACATGAACAAGGCATCGTCCATCGCGACGTGAAGCCGTCGAACTTGATCGCCAGCTCGCGCGGTGTGGTCAAGATTCTCGACATGGGTCTGGCCCGCGTCGAGCACTCCTTGGCCGCACCGGTACACGCCGGCGCCGCCGAGCTGACCGACTCCGGGCAAGTTCTGGGCACCGTCGACTACATGGCGCCGGAGCAAAGTTACGATAGCCGCCTGGCCGATCAACGTTCCGACATCTACAGCCTGGGCTGCACTCTTTACCGAGTGCTGACCGGCGCCACGCCGTACGGCGGAGAGACGCTGATGCAAAAGCTGCTGGCCCATCGCGAGCAGCCGATTCCTTCGTTGCGGACCGCCCGGCCCGAGACGCCGCCGGCGCTAGAAGCGCTTTATCGGCGGATGGTCGCCAAATCACCCGACGAGCGTCCGCAGTCGATGCGCGAGATTGTTGTCGCGCTGGAAGGACTGTTGGCCGGGGCGTCGGAAGAATCATCGACGGTCACCCATCTGCAACGGTTGCCGGGCGACGACGAGGGGCTGGATAGCTTTTTGCAGCGCATGGGCGGTTCGGGCGTGGGCCTGGGTGCATCGCGCAGTTTCAACAGTTCCGACACTCCCAACCCCGCAGCTTCGGCCACGCTGCGTATCGAGCCCACGTCGGGCAGTAGCCGTATTCGGCGGCCAAAGAAGGCGCCTCAAACTCTCGTCTGGGGAATCGCCGCCGCCGTCACCTCGGTCGTATTTGTCGTCGTGGCTTCACTCTTGCTGAACCGCCCGGCGAAGCACGGCGAATTGGCAGCGGCCGCCGCGAAGAAGGGCGCCGCCAGCAATCGTCTTGATGCCCACGTTAAGAAGGCGCCTGCGAAGAAGTCGGCCGACAAGTCGAAGACCGCTGGCAAGCTGAAACCGGCCAAAGAGCCACCCCCATCCGTCGCCGTGGTTTCCACGCCGCCGCCGGTGGAGCAGGCGAAGGTCATGCCTGACTTGTCATCGCCACCGGCATCGCCCAATGAGCCTGGGGCGTCGAAGGAATCACTCCCACTGGCAAAGGTCGAATCGCTGGACGGCCCGGTGGATCTCTTGACGAGAATTGAACCTTCGCCCGCCGCGACGTCCGGAAGTTTCACGAACGACGACGGCCTGGTGGCCGGTGACGCCCGCTTTCGCCTCGCTGCCGCACCGCCTGACGAATACGACCTGACCGCCGTGATTGCCGACCTCAACCAGCACGGCGAATTTGAAATCGGCTTGCCCGTGCGAAACCGGGCGACCACGCTACGCTTCCTGCATACGTACAAGTCGGCTTGGGACATCGGCCTCGGCCGCAATGCTTGGCGCTCGCAGCGAGCGATCGTCCTTGGCGATGGTCCGCTGACGCTGCTTTGCGCAGTGCGCAAAAACCGCGTCTACGTTGCTTTCGACGGCCGTACCGCGATCGATTGGAGCGACGTACCCGGCGCGCCGCCTTTGGAGTCGAACCTGGTCGACGCCGACCATCGCCTGTTTCTGCACTTGAAAGCGAAATTTCGCATTGCTAGCCTGCAACTCTCGCCGCCAACCGCCACGTTGCCGACTTACGGAGTCGTCGATCTGCTGGCGGAGGCCGATTCCGCCCGCGACCGTGCCAGTGGAACGGTCCGCGGTGAGCGGGGAGACTTGCTGTTGGACGAGACAAGTGATCGGACTGGCTCGTCGGTTGCCTTGTCGCACGAGCGGCCAAGCGAGTACGTGCTGACCGCCGTCGTCGAGCGCACGCTCGGGGGCGAGCAGGTCGAATTCGGTTTGCCCACGGGCTTGGGTAGGGCGGTGGCCGCCGTCGATCGCAGCGACGGCGATGCTCAACTTTGGCAGGTAGCCGGCCAGGGCAAGACATCCGGGACGATGCTCCTGTCGCCCTGGCGGTTGCACAACATTCGTTGTATCGCGACGGGCGACCAAATGCGGCTCGATGTGAACGGCCGCGAACTGGCTGTTTCCGACGCGCCGTTCAACGAAGACCACCTGCAGTTGTCGGCCGGCGTCAAAGACCCCGGAGCGTTTTTCATCAGGGCGGCGAACACGTCGGCTTTTCGCATCCATCGGTTGGAGGTGATGCCTCTCGGTTTATCAAAGTTGCCCCAACCCAGTGCCCAAGTGCTAGCCGCTGCCGGCAAGGAACTGGAACCGCTGTTGGCCGGCCTGCGTGAAACACGCTCAAAGCCGGGGAGCCCCTCGGCCTCAGCACTGAAGCTGTGGCACGAGGCGACGCGGAACATTGGCGATCCGGCGCGCCGTTGGCTGCTACTCGATGCCGCGGCACAACAAGCCGCCACTGACGGCGACCTGGTTCTGGCAGGCCACGCCGCCTTCGATCTCGCGCGCACCTATGAAGCGGATTGGGAACCGTGGTGTGCCACCGTGTTTCCGGTTGCCCTGCGAACGGCGAAATCGACGCCCGCTCGACAAGCTCTTGCGCTGGAAGCGCTGCGGCAGATTGAGATGGCGGTGGCACTGGAAGAGCTCGGCCTGGCCGGCGGCATGGTTGCCTCGGCACTCTCGGTGAAGTCGCTGCCGGCCGACGTTCAAAAGGAGCTGCGCAGCCGTCAAGCGGAAATCGGCTTTTGGCGCGAACTACAAAAGGCCGGCAGGCAGGCGCTGTCGGCACTACCGGGCGGGCCCGATTCGAAAGATGACAACCGGTCGGCGGGGGAATATCTGGCCATCGTCGAGCGCGACTGGCGCAGGGCCGCCGAGCATCTGGGCAAAGCCGGCGAAACCGATTGGGCCGAGCTCTGTGGACGTGAAGCCCAATCGATCGAGACGGGGGCCAACTCTCCGCTGGCGGGTGATGCGGCTGACGCAGCGGCGATCGGCGACGGCTGGTGGGCACTTTCTACCAAGGCCATCACGCCGCTCAAGTGGTGGTGCATGGAGCAGGCCGCCGGCTGGTATCGTCTGGCGGCTTCGAGCGCAGTGGGAAAAACGAAGACCAGCATCGAAGCCAAAAGCAAATTATTATCACGTCAGCGAAACACCTCTGGAGGCGCATTCCGTCCGCGGCGTCCGCTCGATGCGCAGCACATCGGCGACCGCTGGTACAAGGTTTATCCCACGCCGATGACGTGGAAAAAAGCCGAGAAAATCTGCCGCGACTTGGGCGGCTCGTTGCCCATCGTCACAACAGCGCAAGAGAACCTGGCGGTGGTGAAGGCGCTGGCGTCGCTGGGCGGCGGGACGGAGCGGCGAATTTGTTGGTTGGGCGGTTCCGACCAGGCGCAGGAAGGGGTCTTTCGCTGGTTGGACGGCACCGCCGTGGCCAGCGGTTTTTCGAACTGGCGCGCGGGTGAGCCTGACAACCGGGACGGCCGAGAAGATTCGATGGCCATGCTGGTGGTTTTGGAAAAGGGCGACGTCAAAACGGAGTGGACCGACGAAGACGAAGCGGGGTTCGGATTGTGCGTTTGTGTCTGGGACGACTGAGACGACCGTCGTCTTTTCTGCGTAGGGTTGGACAAGCGAGCTAACCGCCGAACACCCCGTTATTTTGTCATTCGGACTGATTTGGCGAGCAAGATGCCGGTGGGTCGGGGTCGCCCACGGTTGGAGGGCGTGGGTTCGACCCGCGACCACATGGCGGCGAGCTCCGCAGCCGTCGGACCCTTTTGAGCGGCGCGGAAATCTCGCGCGCCTCCGGCTTGGCCGGTGAGAAGAGACAAGCCCTCCCTGGCGGCTACTCTTATTGTAGCGCCGCGGTCAAACCCGCCGTAGGTCAGGTGTTGGTTGCCACCGAGGGATTGTCGGCAACGTTGACCCAGACGTGAACGTGTGGGGTGCCGCGGAAATACCAAACGAAGGAGGGACCCTCCAGCCGCCAGCAGTCCCAAACCTGGTCGTCGCCAAGGTCGCCCTCCTTGTAGAAGGCCAACGAGCAGCGGTCGAGTCCGCCTTGGGCCTTGAGGCACGCGACCACCTCGTCGCGGTCCGACTGGCGGTACGGCTCCAGCAGCTTCCCGAGCACCTTTTGCACTTGCTCTTTCTGGTCGCTCGACATTTCGGTCAGCGGTATGCCCGGCAGTTGGCCGTCGCCGCGGAATGCCACCTGTTCCTCGTCCGGCAGGTTTTCGATCAGGGCCAGCTTTTGCTGCTTGCCGTCGAGCATGGGGAACAATTTGTTCGCCTCCAGCGCCTGGGGCCAGAAGACGTTGCCGGGGTGGCCGACCTTTTCATCGAAGCCGCTGGCGGCGTGCCCATAAAAGATGGGGCCGCCGAAGGCGACGTGCTCGGCGGAGTTGCCGTCGCAGCGCAAGGTCATGTGCCGGCCGGTCATCACGAACTCAAATTTGCCTTCACCCGGCTTGCCAAAGATGGCGATGTTTTGCTCATTGCCGAAACCTCCAGCGTCGTCGCGAAGCTGCTTGTCGATGCGCTGGTGCCAGTCGGGCTGGATAATGCCCTCGAAAATGTGGCGCACCAGCGCCTGTTGATCGCGGTTGAAGTAATTGCTGTTGATCGCCGGCTTGGTGATGTGCCAGTTGTTGCCGACGCGGGTCCGCAACAGCCCAAGATCGGGATCTTGATGGTCCCAATCGAAGCAGAGTTGCTTGCGCTGATCGTCGTTGAGCGAGTCGTAGAGCAACTTGACAAGCGACTCGGGCGACGAGATGGCCGTGGCTGGGGCATCCGCGGCATTGGCCCATAGAGGCACGACTGTGGCGGCCATCGTCGCGGCGGAGGCAGCCGCCGTTGTCTTCAGGAACTCGCGTCGGTCGTGCCGCCGGACGGGGGATGGGAGGGCTGCCGAAGAATCGCAATCGGGACAATGAACCTGTGGGCGTGGCATGTACGCGTCTCCTGAAACTGGCGTTGAATTAGCCTTCCGGGCGAGGAGCACCAGCTCACTCGCAATGACCTAGTGCTTTGTCGAAGCTAAAACTTCGGGTTGGAGATTCTGTAGGGAACGCCCTCTGTGGCGTTCCGTGAAGCACGAAGGAGCGTCAACTCGCAATTCGCGGAACGCCACGGAGGGCGTTCCCTACAGAGCCCCGTCAACATTCAGCCCGAACGTTTAGTCTGGACAAAGCAGTAGTGGCTGTATTAAACCGCGCCGTTACCGGCGAAGCAATCGGCTCAATGAACGACGACCATTTTTACTTCCGTCATCTCTTCGATCGCGTACTTTGGCCCTTCCTTGCCAAAACCGCTCTCCTTCAGGCCGCCGTAGGGCATCAGGTCGGCCCGCCAGGCGGGGCCCCAGTTGATGTGGATGTTGCCCGAATCGACCTCGCGCGCAAAACGCAGCGCCCAGTCGATGTTCTGCGTGAAGATGCCGGCGCTCAGGCCGTAGTTGGTGTTGTTGGCCAGGGCGATGGCTTCGTCGAGCGAAGTGGCCCGCGTTACAGCCAGGGCCGGGCCGAACAGTTCGTCGCAGCTTATCCGCATTTCGGGCTTAACGTCGGCCAGCAACGTTGCTTGAAACAACGAGCCTTGTCGACCCCCGCCGGCGAGTAACCGCGCACCGCCGGCCACCGCCTCGTCGATCCACTGGCCGACGCGCTCGGCGTCTTTCTCGCGAATCATCGGCCCCATCTTCACGCTGGAATCGAACGGATCGCCGGCCTTGAGCGCGGCGACTTTTGGCTGCAAGGCGTCGAGCAGGTCGCCGTAGACTTCGCCCAGCGCGATGACCCGCTGGGCGCTGATGCACACCTGACCGGCGTTGCCGTAGCCGGAGAGCACGGCCAATTCGGCGACCTTGTTCAGATCGGCGTCGGGCATGACGATCAGCGGGCTATTCGAGCCGAGTTCCAGCGTCACCTTTTTCACGCCCGCGGCCTGGCACAGCTTTTCGCCCACTTCGCGGCTGCCCGTGAAGCTGACCTTTCGCACGCGGCGGTCGCGGACCAAAGCATCGCCGAGCTTTCCGCCGGGACCAGTGACGCAGGCAATGGCCGAGGGCGGCAGCCCGGCTTCGAGCAGGATTTCGACGAGCTTGAGGGCCGATAGGGGCGTATCACTGGCGGGCTTGATGACCACGGCGTTGCCAGCCGCCAGCGCCGGCCCAACCTTGTGACAGACCAGATTGAGCGGGAAGTTAAACGGCGTAATCGCGGCGACCACGCCGCAGGGCACGCGCAAGGTGAATCCGAACTTGCCGGCCCCGCCCGGCGCCGCATCCAGCGGCAGCACCTCGCCGTAAATTCGCTTCGCTTCCTCGGCGGAGAGCTGGATGGTTTCCGTCGCCCGCTGGGCTTCGCCCTTGCCTTCGGCAAACGTCTTGCCTTCTTCCAGGCTGATCGTGCGGCCGAGATCTTCGTTGCGCTGGCGCATCAGCGCCGCGGCGCGCGACAGGATCTCGAAGCGTTCATACCCCGACAGGCGCCGCATGACGGCCGCTCCCTCGACCGCCCCGGCCACCGCCGCGTCGACGTCGCGAACCTCGCCGTTAGGCACGGTATCCACGACTGAGCCGTCGTACGGGTTGCGAACTTCAATTTTCTCGGCTTTATCGGTCCACTGACCTCGCACGAACATCTGCATAGTGTCGGTCCCTCCTTCTTAGAGTCTATCTGAAAACCGGCAAGCAGGCGGGCCGCCTACACCACAATGCCGGTTTTCGGATAGGCTCTCAGGTCAGCTTGCCGCGGGCTTCAATCGGCCAGATGTCGACCAGCCGGCCGCCGCGGAAACAATAATACTGATTGTGAAGCACCGTGGTGAGATCCGCATAGCCAGGCACCAGCTCCACTCGGTCGCCGATGCGTAAGTTGTGCGCCGTCGGCAAAAGCTCCAGCTCACCATGCTCGGCCGAGAGGCGAGTGACGCGAACGTCGTCACGGCCGACGACGAACGGAGGCTGAACGTCGCCATGGATTGTCTTGCGGCCGGCGTCGATGATCGCCCGCTCGGCCGTCGGCCGGCTGACGACGGTGGCCACCACGGTGAGCGCGAACCCCAAATCGGGCACCTGACATTTCTGGCGATAGAAGGCGTCCATGAAAATCGCCCCTCCGGCCTGCAACTCCGTCACTTCCGGCTGGCGCACGGCGTAAAGATACGATCCGGTGCCGGCACAAGAAACGATCGGACAGGCAATGCCCGCCGCTTCCAGCATGCGCTTGGTTTCCACCAGCGTGGAAAGCGCGGCACGGATTTGCGTTTCCTTTTCAGCGGGATCCGCAACCGTCAGTAGGTGCCCTTCGTAGCCCATGATGCCGGCGAGCTTGATGCCGGGCAAGTTGCTGAATTCCCGGGCGAACTGCAAAGTTGCCTCTCCCGGCGGCATGCCGACCCGCCGCAAGCCAATGTCGACCTCAATGATGGCCCGCACGCGCAGGCCGGCTTCATGCATCGCGTGGCTGATCGGCAGCGCCTGGTCAAGATGATCGAGACAGACAATCGGGTCGGCCAGGCGTCGCAGCTCGACAAGTCGTTGGACCTTGTGCGGGCCGACGACCATGTTGGCAATCAGCAGATCGCGCACGCCGCCGGCAGCCATGACCTCTGCCTCAGCCAGCTTGGCGCAGGTGACGCCGATTGCGCCGGCCGCAAGCTGCGCGTGGGCGATGGCCGCCACTTTATGCCCCTTGGCGTGCGGTCGCCAGCCGACGCCATGCCGACGGCACGTCTGCGACACGGCGCGAATGTTCGCCTCCATCACCTCCAGGTCGAGGCAAAGCGCGGGTGTATCGAGATCGGCCTTCGTAGAGCCAAGTGGCGGTGTCATTTCCATGAACGCCAAGTTTAACGCCACGGCCGTCGAACCGCCAATCTTTCCCCTTTGCGCCCC
>DASSFG010000771.1:0-4601 GCA_035694685.1 Pirellulales bacterium | reverse complement strand
GCGCAGGTGCACGCGCGTTTCGTCGTCGATCAGCGGCGAGGGATCGCGCACCAGCGAATTGACGGCTTCGCGTAGCGGCCAGATCACGCGCCTCAGCGAGCGCAGATTGTGCTTGGCCGAATGAATTTCGGCCACCGCGCGCCGGCTGGGCCGTGTGATGACGCGGTCTTCCAGCCGATCGAGTCGTTCGGCGTAGGCTTCGACAACCGGGAAATAGGCGTCGATCACGGCGTCGAGCAGGCTGTAAACGAGGTATCCCGGCCCCGCCTCGCGCAGGCGACCGCCGCCGCGCAGCCGCGTGCGCACGGGGTCGAAGCTGTCACCCTCGTCTTCGATGAACGTCAGCACGAACTTCTGGCCGACAAACAGGCTTATCTGCTCGGTGGCCAGCCCCTCTTCCTGTCGCGGCATACGGGCGACGATAAAGAGCTGCTCGCCGTATTGTTCGACCTTGGCGCGTTGATGGACGTGAAGCACGTCTTCCAGCGCCAGCGGGTGCAAGCCAAAAATGCGGCCGAGTTGCTCGATGACTTCGGCGTCGCCCAAACCGACGACATTGACCCAGGTAACCGGCCACTGCTGGAGCAGCTCGACGACCTCTTCCGGCCGACTCAATTCCTTTTCCACGAAGTCGTCGCCGTGATAGGCGATTGCCTCGATGACCGGCCGCGCGGCGTGAGACCGAACGTGCAGCGTCCCGGGCGGCGCGCCCGGCGCAATACCCAGGCGCACCGCTTGGGGCGAAAGTAGCTTCGCATCACTAGCATCCATCCCACCAATTTAAGATGAATTGCGCGAGAATCCAACTTAATTTTGGCTGACCTGCCAAGAGTGCGCTGTTGAATTGTTTAACCGCAGAGCCAACGGCTCGCGCTGGCGTGGCACGTTGTACCGGCAATGTTAGGGATGGACGTCGATTCGAGTTCCGTCTCAGCGCGAGCCTTTGCCCCTGCGGTTAAACAATCGCACCTAAGCAATCTCACCCTCGTCGCGCAGCATCCGCAATGTCTGTCGGAAGGCGTCCACGGTCTGTTTCAGGTCGTCGTCGGTATGTACGGCGGACGTCGGCCCGCCGGGCCAGGTAAAAATCTCCACGCCGTGAATCATCATGCCCAGTCGCAGTTTCGTCATCAGCGACTTCGACACCGGCGCTTTCAACATGCTGTAGTCGTATTTGCAGGCATCGATGTCCTCGGCGGTGATGTGGAGCTTTTGCGGATTGGTGAAGATGTGGAACCCCGAAAAACTGCCATAGACTGCCCACTCGATTCGCTCGTCGCGCAGGGTCCGGCAGAGCCCTTCACGCAGTCGAGCGGCATAGTCGCTGGCCCTTTGGCAGGCGTCGGTCTCGCCAACAATGCGCAAAGTGGCGGCGCCAGCCACGGCCGAGAGAGGATTGGCGTTGAACGTTCCCTGGTGCGGCACTTTCTCGCGTCCGGCCGCCGTCGACTGTCCCGCGTCGAGCAGGCCCATCACGTCTTTCCGGCCGACGACCGCTCCGCCCGGCAAGCCGCCTGCCAGAATCTTGGCCAGCGTCGTCAGGTCGGGGCGGATGCCATACACGCCTTGTGCCCCGCCGGGTGAACAGCGAAAGCCGCTAATCACCTCGTCAAAAATCAGCAGCACGCCGCGCTGGGCCGTGGCTTCACGCAGTCCGTGGAGAAACCCAGCCTGTAGCGGCACTTGGCCCCAACTCGCGCCGGTCGGCTCGATGATGGCGGCGGCGATGTCGGGGTGCTCGTCGAGTGCCGCCCGCGTGGCGGCCAGGTCGCCGGCTGGCGCTAGCACGACGTTACCCGCCACTTCGCCCAGCACGCCGGGCGTCGGTGTGCCGTCGAAGTGCGAGGCCACGCCGAAGGCGGCGTGGTCGTGCCAGCCATGAAAATGACCCAGAAACCGCAGAATCTTTGGCCGGCCGGTGAACGCCCGCGCGAGGCGCATGGCCATCATGGTGGCCTCGGTGCCCGAGCTGGTGAAGCGAATCCGTTCGGCCGACGGCATCAAGCGTTGCACGGCGCGTCCCCACTGGAGCTCCGGCTCGTGGCAGGAACCAAAGTGCGTGCCACGCGAAAGCTGGTTTGAAACGGCTTCAACCACCTGCGGATGATTATGCCCGAGGAGCAAAGCACCGTGCCCGCCGGTGTAATCGACGTATTCATTGCCGTCGACGTCCCACTTACGCGAGCCTGACGCGTGGGTGATGTAAATCGGATACGGCTCGAGAATCCGGCCATCGTGAGTCACCCCGCCCGGAAACACGCCGGCCGCTTCCTGCGCCAGTCTGGCGGAAGTGGCAGTTCGTCGGCGATAGGCTTCGATGATTGGTGAATGCAGGTTGGTCAACTCATTAGCTCCAGAAACTGCGGATTAGATCGCAACTCATTTTATACGGCAAAAGCTGCCGTGCGGAAGCGGTCGTACGTGGTAGCTTGGGCAGACCGCGCCAGCGACCCTTTGGAGTGCGGCGATTTATCGCCGCTTTCTTCTGTCGCGGAGCGACTTCTTTGGCGGCAAAAGAAAGTGGCTCCGCCACAACGCCAAAGCGGCGATAAATCGCCGCACTCCAAGGGGCGGCAACCGCCGCCGCGGCATATCGCCGCACGCCGCGATTTAGACCATGCTACAACTCAATGCGCTTAGAACCGTGTCGATTGGGCAGGCATACGAGTCGACGCCGTTTCCGGCGAACAGTAAACCCAGGACTTCGCCGGTCGACTCCTTCACGATGGCCGAGCCAGAATCCCCAAGGTCAGAAAACTGTCCGCCCCGCGGGTCGATCACGGTAAAGCATCGCCGAAACCAGCAAGTTCTTGGGCCATACTGAACCGGCCCGACGACCGTGGTGATGTCGATCACTTCGCCATAGGTAAGCCCGGTAGTTCGCCCGACTTTGAACACGCGGTCGCCCACGGCCGCCGTTGCCGTTCCTGAGGGCGCCGTGAGCGGAGTCGCGATGCCCGTCGTCGGATCGGTGATCGCTCGGGTCGCGAGATACCGCTGATTGAAACTGATGGAAGCACTCAGTTCAGCAATGCCTGCGTCGATGTCGTTGAAATGAACGTTTCCCAGCGCCGGTAAGCCGCCCGCAGGGCTTGTAACCAAGGCGATAAAATCGGTCAGCGTCGCGACGAGATCGGCTCCGACAGTTACACCTCCAGCTTGAAGAATCTGGTCAGCGCCGCGGAGACCACGATTTTCACCGGCCACAACGTGATTATTGGAGAGAATTGCGTTCTTGCCGCCACCGGTGACGACAAAGCATCCAAGCGTGCCCACAAACATTTGCTGTGGGAGGAGCCCTTGACGAGTGTCGTCATCGAAATTCTGCAGTTGCAACCCGCAGACCAACGGTCGTTGGCGGCGTTGTTCCGGCACCATGCTGCTGACGCCTGGGCTCCCCGGACCCGTTGAAGGCAACCGCACCAAGCTTCGAGGTTCGGCGTACGCGTCCGCATAGGTGACGGGGATATTTATAACGCTCGGATGAGAGGAAGAGTCCGCCGCCGCTGCCGCCGCCATGGGAACGGGAATCGCCGCATTTCGAACGACTCGGTAGCCGTACTGGCCAGCATGACTTCCGATCCCGACGGAGCGAACACGAAGGTCCGACGCAAAAAGCACCGCGACTGCATCATCGAGCGACCGCTCCGCCTGCCCATACGCTACGCCCATCGTGAGCACTCGGTTCGTGAAAGCCTAAAGCGGTCTAGGAGCAACAAAGCCCTTTTGAACCTTCAGGGGGATTTCCCTTCCGGCAATCCGCACTGCCGTCGGCAAATCGGGCGGGGCATCGTCCCTTACGCGCAAGAGGAATCCGTAGCCACCAGGACCATTTTCGCATCGAGTAATACCTAGCGAATACTCGCCGGCGTATCCATTGAGGACCATTCGATGAGTCTCGGGACGGTCAAGCAATTGAGCCAAATCAGATAATACTTGGTCCATTGCGCACCACTCCTGACATCTTGGCCCTTAAAAGTATTGTACGCGACCGCCGTCTTTGCCAGCAAGACTTTATCAGGCCGGCAGGTCGAAAGCACGACTCATTCGGCCTACCCGAAGACCGGGTGAATCGTTCGCCGGGCCGGGACAATCCCGGTAGTGGCGGGAGGCAGGTTACCTGCGAGCCGCTTTAATCTTGCGTTGACAAGCGATTTCAGCCAGCGGGGCCAATCGGATGGCAGTGCTGTTATACGGCCGTTAGCCGTCGGGTTATAGGCCAGCTCATAGCAAAAAGCGGCACCGCTCTCGCTGATTATGATTCCAACTCGTATTTCATGGCGGCCCGCTTAGAGTATAATTCTGCTGATCGCGGGCACCCCGCCCGCAAAGCCCTTGATATAGAAGTTACGGAGAGTTTATGGAGCGTGAATTGACCGATCGTGCTGCGGCCATCCATCAGCGGATCACTCAACTGAGGGACTCTCTTTGACTTCGATAGCAAACGGGCCAAAGTGGCCGAAATCGAAGCTCGCATGGCCGAGCCGGGCTTCTGGAACAATCAAGAGCAAGCTCAGGCCACCGTCGGAGAGCTGAAGGCCCTCAACGCGATTATCAAACCGATCGGCGAAATAGTGGCTTCCGACGGCGACCTGTCGGTG
>DASSFG010000770.1:0-17583 GCA_035694685.1 Pirellulales bacterium | reverse complement strand
GAACGCGGCCAGCTTTGCCCCAGCCACCGATGCCGTCGCGTCCGGTAATCGCCCACGCCCATTTCGGAAGCCCATCCTCCAAGTGGTCGCCCAACTGAATGAACCCATTCGGGATACGCGGCGCCCGAAGAGATCGTGTTTGCTTGACGTGTGAGCGCGGGCGGCAGTTCGTCCCTTAGCGACGCCTGCTACCGGGAGATGTCCGCCGTGAAGCACCCGGCGCGGCCAGATGAATCCAGCGATCGACCAACTCTTCTAATTGTTGATCGAGCCACAAGGCAAAAGGCTCATACACGTCATCGTCGGCAACCGGCAAGCCGAGGCGAGCGTCGTGGTTGGAAACCAAATGGAAACCGGACGGGCTTTTCGATGGCAGGTGGGTCATGGTTGCATCTCCAGAAGGCATCCTCGAGCGGCTCTTCTTGGCAGCTCGCCGGATGGTTGATAGTCCTTAGTGCGATTGGCGTGCCGCTTGGCGAACAGAAGCCTGACACGCTCCAGCCGGCCTTGGTTCGCGCGACGGAAACCGCTTGCAGGTGCAGGTTTAGCCAGTACCGCTAGGCAATGCCAGGCTTCGTCAGCCCAACTGGGCGAATTCGCATGCCGGAACATTTTGAGACTCGCTTGAATCAATTTGATGCGGTCGGTGCGAGCTTTTTTGGCAGCCTTCGGCAAACTGTGCCAGTGTTAACTCCCCATGACACGGCGGACCAGATCGCGGTCGAAATAGTTCACCTCCATGCCGGCATCGACCACGATGCGTTGGGCGTTGATGCCGCTGGAGCGCGGACTGAGCAGAAAGGCCGCGACATTGGCCACTTCTTCGGTCTGGACCGCTTCGCGACGCAAAGTGGCCTGCTCGGCATAAAGGTACGCGTCGACGTAGCCGGGAATGCCCGCCGAGGCCGAAGTCTTTAACAAGCCGGGCGCAACCGCGTTGAAACGCACGCGTGAGAAGCGGCTGAACGACTTGGCCAGGAACACCAGCGACGAGTCGAGCGCCGCCTTGACCGGGGCCATGAAACCGTAGTTTTCACTCGCCATCCGCGTCGTCGAGATCGAGATGGTTACCACCGACGCCTCGGGAGAAAGCAAGTCCTGAAAGGCCCGTGAAAGGGCAATCAGCGAATAGCAGGAAACGTCGACCGACCGCAGAAAGGCTTTTTTCGACGTCTCATGGAACGGCTCGGGAGCCGTGTCATAATCGGCGAAGGCGATCGAGTGCAACAGCCCGTCGATGGCTCGATGCCGGCGGCCAACTTCCTCGCGTACCCGGGCAATCTCTTCGTCCTGTTCCACGTCGCAAACGTAAATCTCGGCGTCGGGCAGGAGCTTGGCCACCGATTCACGCCGCTCGGGCGAGCGCACCGTGTAGACCACCGACGCTCCGGCCTCAGTCAACACGCGTCCAACGTGGTAGGCCACGCTCTTGCGATTGGCCACGCCAAAAATGAGGATCGTCTTGCCGGAAAGTCCTAGGAAATCCATGCTTGAGTCTTACCATAAGTGGCAGCGAAATTCACGCGCGAGCTGTACCATGCTTTCGATCGATCTGCACGTCAACCTTCACGTCCAGGGCGCCGCCGGTGCTGCCAGCCCGCCTGTTTGCTTCACTTGCACGTTCGAGGACGCGAGCGATGCGCTGGCTGCCCTGCCGCGGATGTTCATCGAGCCGGATGGCGCCTTCGTTTGGGTCTCGTCGAACGAGCCCGCCTGGCAGCTCGACGGCGTGCTTTACGACGGCGCCGAGAGTCTGTGGTACGTCGAGCTGAAAGGCCGTTGCCGCGAGGCCGACTTCGATCGATTCTTGCGAGCGCTGGGTTGGCCACAAACACTGGTCGCGTTTCAGCTCGTTCGCGAGGCCGAGTGGCTCAACGAACGAGACTTTCGGCGTTACGCGGGCTGGACGGACCCGCCTGATGCAGTTCTACCAAGCGCTGGCCCTGAGTAGCAAACAGATTAAAATGTGTTACCAGGAAAGGGGCGGCGCTCCGGTCGATCATCAAAACTATGGCTACCATCGAACGTTTGCTCACGGCTGAGGAATATGCGCAGCTTCCGGATAACGGTGAGCCTACCGAGCTTGTGCGGGGAAGAATTGTCGCGACGGAGATCCCCGGTTGCCGACACGGTCGGGTTTGCGCGCGTGTCGGTACGCTCTTGGCTAACTATGTCGATGAACACGGCCTCGGCTACGTCCTGTCGAACAACGCGGGCATGGTGACTGAGCGTCAGCCCGATACGGTCCGCGGCCCAGATATCTCCTTCTTCAGTTACACCCGAGTTCCGAAGGAAGCAAATCTCGATGGCTATGCCGAAGTCGCACCGGAGGTCGTGTTTGAGGTACTTTCGCCCAGTGACCGCTGGCCGAGAATCCTCGAGCGCGTAAGTGAGTTCCTCAATGCCGGCGTGCTGGCCGTTTACGTCGTCGATCCCAAGAAAGAGGCCGTTACCGCGTTTGACACCGACAGCGATCCGCCGGGCAGGACGTTGAAGGGTGACGACGAGCTGACGTTTCCCGAACCACTGACGGGCCTGCGCTTTGCCGTGAGGCAATTGTTTTCGTAGGTGCTTCCTGTTTTCCATTCTGGCATATTAGAAAACACACACTTGCGGTCCGTGGGCATTACGCCTAAAAACGCCTGCAAATGCCATCGTTGACTCGGCGAGCCGTGGTATACTTGGGACATGGCCATGAATCATTCAAGCAATGTCGCCAACTTGTCCGACGAGCAGCGTCGCGTGTTGGAGTCGGTAATTGGGCAACCGCTCGCGAGTAACCAGGTTGTGCATTGGTCAATAACAACGTCCGGCCGGCAGCCGACCGCTGCCGACCGGGCTAGCGCCCGAGCCGGCCTGGAAGCCATCTTCGAGAAGGTTGATCGCCATCTCGATGAAAAAGGAGTTAGTGAGGCGGAATGGGAGGCGGTCGTTGATGAGGCTGTCAGAAGCGTTCGCTCGCAGCGCGACGAATGAGAGTCGTCTTGGACACCAACCTGGTCGTTCGAGCCGCGAGTAAGCGAGGCGGTCTCGCCCGCGAATTGCTGTTGCTCGCCATGAACGAGCCGCAAACGATGTTGTTGTCACATTCGCTTTATGCGGAAACTCGAAAGGTAATGCACTACCCGCGATTACGGGCGGTCCACGAGTTGAGTGACGCGGACATTCAACTGTTTCTCGATCATCTTGTTGTGGGTGTCGAGCAAGTGGAGGTCGCTTCCGCGCCCATAACTCCGATCGTGGGGTTCGACCCGACGGACGACATTGTGTTGCTGGCCGCAGTGGCGGGACATGCTGACGCCATCGGAACGAACAACCGGCATTTTTTCACACAGGACGTTCAGCAATTCGCGCAAGCTCACGGCGTCCGCATTTTCCGCGACACGGAACTCATCGCCGAACTACGCGGTCTATAGCGTCCGTCGCAAGGCGCCTGGCAGCGCCGGAAGAACATCGGGTAATTTCACCATGCTGACGGAAATGGGTTGTTGTTCCGTGCGGCGATCTTGGGTAAGTTAATAGGGTAATTGCCGCGAAGAGCGCGAAGCACGCGGCAGCCCGCCTGATATCCTACCCGTTTGCGAACACGACCTGCTGCCGGCGGAAATTGTGGCGGCGGCTCACGAAGCCTCACCGCATTGAAAGCGGTCGGCCTGTCAGAATCCGACAACCGCCCTTGGAACAACCTGAATGAGTGCAACGAAAACAGAGAGTTCAGCCAACGTAACGGCGGTAGCGAAGGCCGCCCGCGAGAAGCTCGATGCCCATGCTTATGAAATCGTGCAGTGGCATTTTCACCACTCGACAGGCTGCCCGTTCTGGCTGGAATATAAGTCGCAATTGAAGTTCGATCCGCTCAAGGAGGTGAAGGGCTTCGACGACATTAAGAAGTTTCCCCCCTTTCAGGATGAATGGCTGCGCGGCGGACCGGTGCGGCGGTGGGTGCCCGAGGCGTATGCCGACAAGTCGATCTACGTCTTCGAAACCGGCGGCACCACCGGCGTGCCCAAAAGCCGCATCGCCCACGAAGACTTTCGCACCGACTATGAGCTGTTCAGCCACACATTGCCCGACGAATATTTTCCCAAGGGCTCAAACTGGCTGATGCTCGGCCCCTCGGGGCCACGGCGGTTGCGGTTGGCGGTGGAGCACCTCGCCCAGTATCGCGGCGGCATCTGCTTTTGCATCGACCTCGACCCTCGCTGGGTCATCAAGCTCATTAAAAAGGGCTGGATGGAACACCTGGAGGCTTACAAACAGCACTGCATCGACCAGGCCGTCACCATTCTGGGCGCCGGCCATGACATCAAGTGTATGTTCACCACCCCCAAGCTGCTTGAAGCGCTCGCGCTCGAGTTGGAGAAGCGCGGCTCCAGCATCCGCCAGTCGGGCATCACCGGCATCTTTTCGGGCGGCACGGAGTTCACGCCGCAGTGGACCCGCTTCGCCAGCGAAGAATTTCTTGACGGCGTTTACATGACGCCGACCTATGGCAACACGCTGATGGGCCTCGCCTGTTCAAAACCGGTCACGCCTGAGGACAACTTTAAGATCACCTATTATGCCCCGCAGCCGCGGGCGGTGATTGAAGTGGTTGATTTCAAAGACGCCAATCAGCTCGTGGCTTACGGAGGCACGGGACGTGTGAAGCTGACGACGATGACCAAGGAGTTTTTCGTGCCCGGCTTCCTGGAGCGCGACGAAGGCGAGCGCGAGCCGCCCTTCCAAAAATACCCCTGGGACGGCATCAGCGGCGTGCGGCCGTTCCACGAATTGGCAGAAGCCACGACTGTTGGCGTCTACTAGCGCCGCTAGGCGAAAGAGGCGGAATGACGAATGACGGAATGACGAATGACGAAAGAATGCCTAAGCACGACTGACGAAGGGGAACGCCAAGCGGCCATTCGGGCTTCGTCATTCGTCATTCTTTCGTCATTCGTCATTGGTCATTCGTCATTCCCCCAGTCGGACATCTAGGCCAGCGACATCAACCACGGAGCGAAAATCTCGTGCTAAACCTTCCCGTCCTGCGTTGGGGCAAGCCCTACGAATCGCTCGAAAATGATACGGTGGTGCATTTCATCACCGGCGAACCCATCGCGAAAGTCGCTCAGGCCAATGCCGGCTTGTTGCAACGCGACATGCGCCATGCACAGCGGGCCCGCGACGCGCTGCGGTCAATTCCTTGTCAGGAGCTGATCGAGCGCGTGAAGAAGGCGGCCGACTTGTACCTGAACGCCACGCTGCCGATGGGCGACGGCAAGCAATCGCCGCAAGAGTTCGCGCGGCAGCAGTCGGCCTCAACCGGCCTGCCCGAGCACATGTGCGCGGCCAATATGCAGAAGAACTACTTCGTTCTGACGCACATGGACCAGATGCTCGACGCGCTGACGCGCGGCCTGGATCTGAACGTTCTCAGCCGTGGCTACGGCGTGGAAAATCGCGGCGTGGTGGTAAGCTACCAGGCGCAATCGCCGGTGGTCGGGCTCGTGCTGCCTTCAAACTCACCTGGTGTTCACACGCTCTGGCTGCCGGTCATCCCCATGCAAATCGGTCTGGTGCTCAAGCCGGGTCCACAAGAGCCGTGGACGCCGTATCGCATGGCGGCGGCGTTCTTCGAGGCCGGCATTCCGCCCGAAGCGATCTCCATCTATCCCGGCGGCGGCGACATCGGCGCGGCGGTGCTGGCACATTGCGATCGCAGCATGATTTTTGGCGGCACGGCCACGGTCGAGCGCTACAAGGGCAATCCCAAGGTCCAGGCCCACGGACCGGGCTTCAGCAAGGTGCTTCTGGGCAACGACCTGGTCGACCGCTGGGAAGAGTTTATCGACCTGATCGCCGACAGCGTTTATCTCAACAGCGGACGCGGCTGCATTAACTGTTCGGGCGTCTGGGCCTCACGGCATACTGAAAAAATCGCTCAGGCATTGGCCGAGCGTTTGGGACCCATTCCGGTACTTCCGCCCGAAGACCCCAAGGCCGGCCTGGCCGCGTTCACCGTGCCCGGCGCCGCACAGGGTGTGTGGAAGGCCATCGAGGCCGACCTGCGCGAACAAGGAGTGACGCATACGACCGAGCCCTATGGCCCGCGCCTGGTCGAGAAGGAGCGCTGCGCCTATCTGCGGCCGGTGGTCGTACACTGCGATTCGCCCGAGCGGGCCATCGCCAAGAAGGAATACATGTTCCCCTTCGTCACCGTGGTGAAGTGCCCGCAAGAGAAGATGCTCGACGCGATCGGACCCACGCTGGTCTGCACAGGCATCACCGACGACCCGGCCTTCCAACAAGCCCTCACCGACGCCACGCACATCGACCGCTTGAACATCGGCCCGATACCCACGATCAAGCTCGATTGGCTGCAGCCGCACGAAGGCAACATCGTCGAGTTCCTCTTCCGTGCAAGAGCGTATCAGATACCCAAAGAAAAACTCGCCGCTGGAAAGTAGGTGGTAGACGGTAGACAGTAGACGGGGTTTGAATTCCGGCCCCGCCTGCCGTCTACTGTCTACCGTCTACCGTTGATCGGTTAGACGAAACCAAGCAACTCCGAGCATGACCCCCTTTGATTTTCAGCTCCGCACGCGTATCGTCTTCGGTCCAGACCAGGTCGATTCGCTGGGACAATTGGCGATGGAACTGGGGGCGCGCCGGGCGTTGGTCGTGAGCGACCCGGGCATCGTGGCAGCCGGTCATACGGCCCGAGGCGTCGCGGCGCTCGATCGGTTGGGGATCGAAACGCACCTCTTCGACGGAGTCGCGGAGAATCCCACAGATCAGAACGTCGAGGCCGGCGTGGCGTTCGCCAAGAAGGTCCGCCCGGAACTGATCGTCGGCCTTGGCGGCGGCAGCTCGATGGACTGCGCCAAAGGCATCAACTTCGTCTATTCGTGCGGCGGACGTATTCAGGACTATTGGGGCACCGGCAAGGCCACTCGGCCTCTGTTGCCGATGATTGCCGTCCCGACAACGGCGGGCACCGGCAGCGAGGCCCAGTCGTTTGCCCTGATCAGCGATTCCGAGACGCACGTCAAGATGGCCTGCGGCGACAAAAAGGCGTCGTGCCGCGTGGCATTGCTCGATCCTACGCTCACGGTCACCCAGCCGCCGCGTGTGACGGCCCTCACCGGCATTGACGCGGTGGCCCACGCGGTCGAAACCTACGTGACCAGCCGCCGCAACGCGGTGTCGCTGGCCTTCAGTCGCGAGGCGTGGCAGTTGCTGGCGGAGAATTTTTCGAAGGTGCTTGCCGAGCCGACCGACCTTGATGCCCGTGGTGGCATGCAGCTCGGCGCGTGTTTCGCCGGCCTGGCGATCGAGAACTCGATGCTGGGCGCCACGCACGCCCTGGCTAATCCGCTGACGGCCTTTTACGGCATTGTTCACGGGCAGGCGGTGGGCATGATGCTGCCGCACGTGATCCGCTTCAACGGCGTTGAGGTCGACGGTTGGTATCGCGAGTTGTTGGAATACGTGCCTAGCACCAACGGAGACGTCCGGCATGCTCACGCCTCACATGCGCTGGCCGACGTGGTGGCCGAATTTGCGCGGCAAGTCGGCTTGCCCGAGCGGCTCTCGGAGTGCGGGGTCGAGCGCGACAAGTTGCCAACGCTTGCCGAAGACGCCGCCAAGCAATGGACCGGCTCTTTCAATCCGCGCAAGGTCAGTGCGGATGAGTTGTTGGGGATCTATGAAACGGCGTATTGACAGGCACGTTCTTGCTGCGGTCTAATTGCAATCCGTTTGTGGGGCCTGCCTACCTCGGGAGGCATCAATGGGCGATTTCGTCGTGTTTGTGGTAATTGCCGCCGTGGTATTCGCAGTTGCCATTTCCTCGGCTTCTCACGCTCGGAGGGAGGCGGGAACACGACTCATGCAATTGCACCGGGAATTGCTATCCGCGGAATTGGATCCTCTTCGACTTCAAACTGTCGTTTCGCAG
This sequence comes from Pirellulales bacterium, assembly GCA_035694685.1. Classification (GTDB taxonomy): domain Bacteria; phylum Planctomycetota; class Planctomycetia; order Pirellulales; family JAICIG01; genus DASSFG01. Next base: position 9,641 of record DASSFG010000770.1, on the reverse strand, counting down.
ATCGTTGAGTTCAAGTTCATGAGATTTCCGCAGATCGGCGGCGAAATCTACGGCAGTGCCTTGGACCTCCTATCGAACAATCCCAAATCACCGATCGCAAAGCAACTTGTTTTGGATATCGGACGGTGGCACTACGGGAAATCACGACCCGATGGCCGGCCAACCGTCTACGACGAACAGGCGATACAAAACGACATTCTCGTGAGATCAATTGGCTAGGCCCCATATCGCCCCGTGTACTGCAATAATGCGGAAGGCCGGTGCGGCGCTTGAACGGGCTGGCCAATCGATCATCGCGCTGGGGCAGCTTATCAAAGGCGATCGGCAAATCCGCGGAGAGCAGCCACCGTTTTCGGTATTCCCTGACGTTCGAGCGAAGCTAGGTAGGCTTCGACACTCAGCGGCGGGTTTTTGAGGCTCGCCCGTTGGCGATTTGCCGCTTCGCAAACAGCTTCCGGACCGACATCAAACAGTCCCATGATGAAGTCATCGGCATGCTGTGCTTCGACGCCATGTGGGCGCAATGCTTCCGGTGGGAAATCAGCCAGATTCGCGGTAACAATCACGTCTGCGCCGGCGCGAATGGCGGCGGCGAGTACATGCCGATCGTCTGGATCCGGGAGCTGCAAGTCGGCAATCAGCGGCTCATACTCCGTAACGAGGCAATCGCGAACGTGCGCGTCCATCAATTCGCGGATCCGTTCTACCTGTTCCTGCGAAATGTCGCGATAGTCGTGGCGGACGCTACGCATCCATTCCGAATGAATGGCAATCGCTCCACTTCGCACGGAAGGTATCGCCAACGGCCAGATACATGAACAAGCTGCGCAACGGCGCGGGGTAGAGGACGCAAGCGTCGAGAACGGCGGTGAGACGGCCCACCTCAATAGCCTAACTTGTGGTGCTGATCAAGAGCCGACAGTTCATCGAGCGCGTGCAGCCGGCGCTGGTCGATCGACTGCTTGTAGGCCATCAGATCACGAAAGAGAACCCGGCGGTGCGTGCCGACTTTCCTGAACGGAATCGTGCCATTCTCCAACTGCTCGATCAGAAATGGTCGCGACACATTGACGAGTTCCGCGGCTTGCTGCGTCGTAAGTTCGGCGTCGATCGGAACCAGCGTTACGGCGTTCCCCTTGGCCATTTCCGTCAATATATCGGTCAACAGCCGGACTGCCGACATCGGAATTGCAATCGCTTCTTCGTCTTGCTCGACGCGCACCTTCAAACTTCGCCGGCGCCGCCGAACCAAGCGCAAAAGGCGGCGACTCGATTCCGCGGCCAATCGTGTGTCGGCCTCGGTCGGGGTCACCGTCTCAGGGTATTCGGCAAGCGTTCCAGACATGGCGGCCTCGCGGCAGGTTAAGATCTCTGCTCTCAATATACGCCGTAACCGAAACAAACGCAACAACTGAAACTGGCCGTACTCCGGCCGCTCCCCGCCCGCTGGCGTTTGGACAGTAGGTGACGTTACAATCAGGCATTCCTTTCCGTCAATCACGGAGCGCGCCCGGTGTCAAAGTCGTTGCTGATAGTGGTAATCGTCCTGTGGACGGCCGTTCTGCGACCGAATCTAGCTCACGCTGGCGAGCGCCTGCCCCTGCGCTGGCTGCACCTGATGACCAATTTGCAGGTGACGGAGAACGTCGACAAAAACATCGAATTGCTGCGACGGGCCAAGAAGGCCGGTTACAACGGCGTACTGCTGGCCGACTATAAGTTGAACGTCTTGGACCGCGTGCCGGACTTCTACTTCGCCAATGCGCGGCGGTTCAAGGTGGCGGCCGACGAGCTTGGCATCGAAATCATTCCAGCTATCGCGCCTTTCGGCTATAGCGAAGGCATCCTCGCCCACGATCCCAACCTGGCCGAGGGTCTGCCAGCCCGCGACGTGCCTTTGAATGTGGTAGGTGACCATGCGGAGATCGATTCGCAGCTTGGCGATGCCTTGCCCGGCGGCGGCTTCGAGGAACATCGCGGCGATACCGTCACCGGTTGGGACTTTCAAGACGAGCCCGGCAAGATGAGCTTCGTCGACACGAACGTGCGGCACAGCGGTAGAAGCTCGTTGCGGTTCGACGAGCCGGCCAAGAACAATCCCGGCAGTGGTAACGCTCGTGTGTCGAAGTTGGTCAAAGTCCATCCTTGGGGCCAGTATCATGCTTCGATCTGGATCAAGACGCAGGGCTTCAATTCGGCCCACGAGGTCCACATGTTCGCCCTGACTGGTTCCGGGCGAAAGCTCTCGCATAGCAATCTTGGCGTGAAGCCCGACCAGGATTGGACCGAGCACCACATCGTCTTCAATAGCCTCGACAATAGCGAAGTGCGGTTTTACGTCGGGGCGTGGAGCGGCCGGCAAGGCAAGCTGTGGTTGGACGATGCCAAACTTCAAGAGACCGCGTTCGTAAACCTGCTCAGGCGGCCGGGTTGCCCATTGAAGATCGTCGGCGCAGATGGCACCGTTTACGACGAAGGGAAAGACTTCACCGAGCTCCGCGACGAGCGGATGGGCACCACTCCCTGGCCGGGCAGCTTCGACGTTTACCATGAACCGCCGCGGCTTGTCGTTGCCGCTGGCTCGCGCATCAAGCCGGGCGACAAGCTGTGGGCGAGCTATTACCACGCCGTGACGATTTACGACAACCAGGTGCCCTGCTCCCTGGCTGAACCACGCGTTTTCGAAATCTTGAAGGAGCAGGTCGAGCGCGTCGAAAACCTGTTTCATCCCGGGACCTACATGCTGAGCCACGACGAGATCCGCGTGGCCAACTGGACCGAAGACGAATTGCGGCCCGGCCGCTCCGCAGGAGAGCTGCTGGCCGAGAACGTGCGGCGTTGCGTGTCAGTCGTGCGCGGAGTCAATCCGCAAGCCCGGCTCTGCTTCTGGTCCGACATGTTCGACCCGCACCACAACGCCGTAAAAGACTTTTATCTGGTCAACGGCGACCTGGCGGGCTCCTGGGAGGGTTTGCCCAAAGACGCGATCATCGTCAACTGGAACTCCGCCAAGCCGCGCAAGAGCCTGCCGTTTTTCTCCAAGCGCGGGCATCGCCAGGTGCTGGCCGGCTTTTACGACGGCCGCGCCGACTCGATCCGCGACTGGCTCGCCGCCGGCGAGGGCCTACCCGGCATCGACGGCGCCATGTACACCACCTGGCAGCACAATTTTGGCGAGCTGGAAGCGTTTGCCAAGTATGCTTGGAAAGAGGATGTCCGTCCGTCAGAATGAGTGAATCGTCATCTCGAGCGAGAAGCGACATGTTGAATACCGTTCGCGCCGTGATTCGGCAAGGGAAGATTGAGCTACTGGAACAGGTGGATGTGCCGGACGGCACAGAATTGCTTGTCACCATTATGCCCGACGATGAAACGCAATTCTGGCTTGGGTGTAGCCAGAGTGTTCTCGATCGAATTTGGGATAACCCTGAAGACGACGCTTATGGCGAGTTACTTAAAAAATGACGTCGTCCAAGTTCGCTATCTCTACGCGGACCTGACGGGTGCGAAGGTTTACAAATGACTCGATTTTTCGTAGAGAATAAGGAATCATTGACAGCCACGGTGCTGGTAGTACTGTGCTCAGGCTTAATGACAACCCCGGGGCACACGACCGAACGCACCGCTTCGCAGCCATCGTCGGGAAAGCAGGTCGATGTCTGGCCGGTCTTCCGCGGCGATGCGGCCAGCAGGGGCGTGGCAGAAACGACGCTGCCGGATAAACCTGCAGTGGTGTGGAAGAAGAGTTTCAAAGACGGCGGCTTTGAGGCGACGGCGGCAATCGTCGATGGCATGATTTACGTCGGCAGCTTCGACGGCAATCTCTATGCGATGAACCTCGCCAACGGAGAAGAGAAGTGGAAGTTCCACACCGAACTGGGTTTCAAGGCGGCGCCAGCCGTGCGGGAGGGCGTGATTTTCATTGGTGACGTCGACGGCAAGTTTTACGCCATCGACGCGGCCACCGGTAAAGAAAAGTGGAGTGTCACGAGCGGGGCGGAGATCAATGCGGGAGCGAACTTTTATCGAGACAAGGTGCTGTTTACTTCGCAAGACGGCGGCTTTTATTGTCTCGAACCGGCCGACGGCAAGCTGGTCTGGAAGTACTCGATCGACAACATGATTCAGTGCAGCCCGACGGTGGTTGAAAACCGCGGCTTTCTGGCGGGCTGCGACGGCAAGCTGCACGTCGTCGATCTCGACAAAGGCGTGGCGGCGGCAACCGTTGATATCGGCGACCCCACGTTGAGCACGCCCGCCGCCGATGGCGACGTGGTCTATTTCGGCACGCAGGGCGGCCGATTTTTGGCGGTCGATTGGCGGCAGGCGAAAGTGGTCTGGACGTACGAACCAAAGCGAACGCAGCCTTTGTTATCGTCGGCGGCCGTTGCTGGCGGCCTGGCGGTCTTTGGCGGGAAGGACCGCACAGTCCATGCGCTCAAGCTGGCCGACGGCGACGAAGCCTGGAGCTTTCGCACGCACAGCCCGCTCGACTCGTCGCCCGTCGTGGTAGGCAGCCGTGTGTTTGTTGGGGGCGGCGACGGCCGCGTTTACGGTCTTGATTTAAAAAGCGGCGAAAAGACGTGGGAATATGAAGCGGGCGGCCGCTTCCCCGCCTCGCCTGCCGTCGCCCAAGACCGGCTCGTCATCGGCAACGACGCCGGCGATTTCTTTTGTTTTGGCGAGAAATAGGCCGAACCGCGGTTAGCGGTCCATGTCGCAGCTCAGGCCGCCGGCGGCGGGCAGGTAGGCGCTGCGGACGTAGTCGATCACCATGCGATGAGCGCTGAATCGCCAGGCGAGCGAGCTGATCGAGTTCATCATTCGCTTGATCCAATGGCGAGGCAAACCGTCGATGTCGTAGTCGTAATAGAGCGGAATAACCTGGTCTTCCAGGACGCGATAAAGATCGGCGCCGTCGCGGCGGTCGTTCACTTCGTCGGAGACGTGGCTGGTGCCTTTGCCGATGGCAAAGCCGTTGGTGCCGTCGTAGGCTTCCGCCCACCAGCCGTCGAGCACCGACAGGTTCAAGCCGCCGTTGAGCACCACTTTCTGACCGCTCGTGCCCGACGCTTCCAGCGGCCGCCTCGGGTTGTTCAGCCAGACGTCGACGCCCTGCACCAGGTGCCGGCAGACGTTGATATCGTAATCTTCGATGAATGCCACGCGGCCGGCGAAACGCGGGTCATGCCGCAGATTGGCAATGCGTTTGACGAGTTGCTTGCCCGGCTCGTCGGCGGGATGGGCCTTACCGGAAAAGACGATCTGAATCGGCCGCTGCGGATCGTTCACCATCTCGGACAGCCGGTCGAGATCGGTCAGCAGCAGGTCGGCCCGTTTGTAGGTGGCAAACCGCCGTGCGAAACCGATGGTGAGCACATGCGGATCAAGCATGTTGCGTGCGGCTTCGACTACCTCGTCGCTTTCGCCGCGTCGTCGACACTGCCGGCTCACGCGTCGGCGCACGAACGCCAACAGCAGGTTTTTCAAAGCATAGTGGGTTTCCCACAGCTCGCCGGGATCGACGTGGTGAATGCCCTGCCAGGCGTCGGCCTCGGCCATGCGCTTGAACCAGTCGACCGGGAAGTTGCGGTCGTAGAGCTGCTGCATCTGCCAGGCCAGCCAGCTCGGCACGTGAACGCCGTTGGTGATATGCCCGATGGGAATTTCCTCTTCCACGCGCCAGGGCCAGAGATGAGCCCACATGCGTCGGCTGACATGCCCGTGCAACGAGCTGACGGCGTTCGCTTTGCGCGACAGCTTCAGAGCGAGCACGGTCATGCAGAACGTTTCGCCCCCATTGTGCGGCTCAACGCGACCCAGCCCCATGAGCTGGTCGAGGGAGATGCCCAGTCGATCGCGCAACGGACCAAGGTGCTCTTCGATCAGCCCGGCGTCGAAACGGTCGTGACCGGCGGGCACGGGCGTGTGCGTGGTAAACACCGTATGCTGGGCAATGTCGCGCAGGGCTTCGTCAAAGCTAACTCCGTCCGATTCCATCATATCGCGTATCGCTTCCAAGGTAGCAAACGCGCTGTGGCCTTCGTTCAGGTGGAACACGCCGGGCGTCACGCCCAACGCCTTCAGGGCCCGCACGCCGCCAACGCCCAGCACCAGCTCCTGCCGCACGCGTGTGCGATGGTCGCCGCCATAGAGACGGCTGGTCAACTCGCGATCTTCGGGGCTGTTGCCATCGACGTCGCTATCGAGCAGATAGAGGTGTACGCGGCCGACGCGCATCAGCCAGACTTTGGCCACCAGGCGGCCGGTGCGGGTTTCGATCGTTACGTGGATTGGCTGCCCGTCAAGGTCGACGGCCGGCACCATCGGCAGGTTTTCGACCTTGGTGTCGAGGTATTCTTGCTGCTGATAGCCGTCGTGGTCGAGGTGTTGCTTGAAATAGCCCTGGTCGTAAAACAGCCCGACCGCGACAAAAGGAATGCCCAAGTCGCTGGCGGTCTTCACGTGATCGCCCGAAAGCACTCCCAGGCCGCCGGAATAGATCGGCACCGATTCGTGCATGCCAAACTCGGCCGAGAAATAAGCCACGGGCTTGGAGCCAAGCACACCCGCGTGCGTGGTGCCCCACGTCTGAATGTTGCTGAGGTATTCCTTGAGGCGGCGGTAGGCGTGGTTGATGCGACTATAGAGCACCAACTCGGCCGCCCGCATTTCAAGACGCTCGGGTGTGAACTCGCTCAACAGGGCGATCGGGTTATGGTCGAGCTGCCGCCAGCGGATGGGGTCAAGATCGCGGAAGAGATTGACGACTTCGGGCTGCCAGCTCCACCAGAGGTTGTTGGCGAGTGCCAGGCACTTGTCGTAGGGGGTGGCGGTGCCAATGGCGGCGGCGACGACGCGCTGCGGCAGGGAAGCGGTGATGGGGTCGACTTTTAGCGGTTCCATTTCAACTTCAACTTGGCTCATCGACTCCGTTCCTCCGAACAGCGAAAACTACGTCTCAGGCAGATAGAACCGCATATTATAGCGATCTGGCAAGATAGAGCGACCCCAGATCTTTGGAGTGCGGCGATTTATCGCCGCTTTCGTCGGTCGCGTAGCGACCTTTCTTTCGTCGTGCCGGTTCGTCGTCGTCGACTGACGCATCAAAAAGCGGCTCCGCCGCAAGCCAAAGCGGCGATAAATCGCCGCACTCCAAAGGAGTACCCTTGCATCCGCGACGGTGACGCCGATTGTAACGATGGAACTGGGTGCGCGCGGCACGTTGTACGGCGGCTTCTCGCGTCCCCGCACCGCAAGGCGAACCGCTTGTGGCGATTACTAAGCTACGTTTTCTTCGCCGAGGCCCATGCGCCTCGGGAACGTCTGCTCTTGCCGACCAGTGTCGCGACATCAGCACGCTCCCCATCCACGCACGAGTCCCACGAACGAACACCGATACACCATGAGCACCGCGTCAGCAACGTCCTTTCCCGCCACGCCCGTCACCTTCGCTCATATGGTGCCGCTGCTTCCGCTTACGGGCGACGGTTTGCCCAACGCGGAGCGCGTGAAGCAGGAAATCGCCCACGTGCTCGATAAGACGCTCAGCCCCGCATTGACGCACTGGGTGAACGAATATGCCAAAGTCGGTCACCGGAACATCTATCTCTGGAAATGGTGCCGCCAGGGCGTGGAGGTAACCACTTTGCCCTGCGTGCTGCCCGAATTGTTTGACGACGTGTGCGATACCAAGGTGATGGGTGTCGTGCTCGACGTGCTGCTCGACGACATTGCCGACCGCAAAGGCGACGACGAGCTGCTCAAACGCCTGACCAGCCTCACGATCAACGGCCCGCGGCCGAGTTTTGCGGACTATCCCGCCGACAAGCGGGCCTACGCCGAGCTGACGGTCGCCGTCTGGAACGAAATCATCAACCGCGCGAAGCGCTATCCCCTGTTCGACCAATACGCCGAGGTGCTCGATTACGACTACGCACAACTCTTCAACGTCATGCGGTATTCGCATTTAGCGAATGAGCACATCGAGCTGCTGAACCTCGCCGAGCACAATCTGTACACGCCGCACAACATGCACATGATCATCTCCAGCACGCTCGATTTGATGTGCTCGCCCAGCTTCGATCGCAACGAGTGGGGCAAGGTGCGGGACGCCGCCTGGAACGCCCAGTGCATGGGCCGCATCGGCAACCTGACCACCACTTGGGAGCGTGAGCTGGGCGACGCCGATTACTCCAGCGGAGTGTACGCGAGCGCATTGGCTACCGGCGACCTGACCATCGAGCAGTTGAAGGCCGGCAACCATGAAGAGATCAAGCGAGCCATCCTCAAAGGAGGGCATGAGGTCGTCTTCCTGAAGCGATGGCAGGAGCACCGCCGCTACCTGCTCTCGCGCGTGCCGCACATTCGTTCGTTCGATCTTGGCAAACTCGTCGTCGGTCTCGAGCGTCTCATCTGCCTGCACTTGGGAAGCCGCGGATACAAGTAGACGGTAGACAGTAGACGGTAGACAGGGAGATAAACGATGCCCATTGATCGCTTTGAAGATTTGGAGGCGTGGCGCCGCGCCCACGAACTCGTGCTCAATGCGTATCGTGCGTCCTCACCGTTTCCGCGTACGGAGATGTTTGGGCTGACCAGCCAGTTGCGCCGGGCCGCAATATCGGTCCCGGCAAATATCGCCGAAGGATTCAAACGGAGAACCAAGCGGGATAAGGTCCATTTTTACAACATATCGCAGGGATCGCTGGAAGAGCTACGGTATTACTGGATCCTCGCGCACGACTTGAAGTACATCCGCGACATCCGTGAACTGATGGACCTTACTGATCGATGCGGCCGACTCCTTCATGGGCTGATTGCGTCTATCGAACAACGGAAGTAATTCTTACCCCCGTCTACTGTCTACCGTCTACCGCCTACCAATGTTACAGCGCGCCGCCGAACGACTACTGCAACGCTTCGGCCCACATTACATCCTGGCGATAATGTGGATCACGCGGGCCTGCGCGTCGATCGGCGGTCTGGGACTGCTCTATTACGTCAACCTCTCGCTGAAGCTGCCGGACAGGATCCGCTACCACTTCGAGGTTGTTTCGCTGGTGTTGGTGGCCTTTGCGGTCACGGTCACGGTTTTCCTGGCGTTGTGGGAAACTCGTCATCTGCGTGAAGTGATCCGGCGCATCCGCTCGCGGCGGCCGGTCGAGCGAGAGCTGGGCCAGAAGGCCGGCCGCGAGGCCGTCGTTTTCTCGGGCCGGCACCATCGCTTCGAATCGTGGGTGGTGCCCTCAACCACGCTGGCGCCGTTGTTGACCTACCTGAAAGTGGTCGACGATGCCTCGATCACGGTCTTAATCAACGTGAGCCTGGCGGCCTTCATGGCCACCGTCATGGTGCTCATGTCGACGTACTTCCTGATCGGCTCGTGCATGCGGCCGGTGATCGCCTACCTGCTCAAGCACGGTGTCGACATCGGCTTCGACTCGATCCCGGTCAGCAAACTGCAAGGCCGGATGAACATTTCGTTCGCTCTGATCATTCTCACCACGGCCTTGATGATCGGCACGTTGGCCAATCAACGGGCGACCGACATGGTCGGGCATCCCGAAACGCAGACCGAGGCGGTCGCGAATCTGCGGCAACACACCACCTACATTACGATCGGGGCGGTGCTCATCGGC